>JBPCWF010000266.1:0-3875 GCA_051009775.1 Hyphomicrobiales bacterium
GAGCGACGGATGAGCGGCGGGAGATATCTCCCGCCGCTCATCCGGCTCTCGGTTACGCCTTCTCGAGCTGATCGCCGATCGGAAGCTTGCGGATCCGCTTGCCGGTCGCCTGGTAGATCGCATTCCCCAGGGCCGGCGCGTATGGCGGCACGCCCGGCTCGCCGACGCCTGAGGGTATGTGCTCGTTCTCAACGATATGCACCCGCACGTTCAACGGCGCGTCGCTCATCCGCGTCACCCCGTAATCGTGGAAGTTCGACTGCTCGACCGCGCCTCCGGACACGGTGATCTTGCCGTGACGGGCCACCGTGTTGCCATAGACTGCGGCCCCTTCGAGCTGCGCGCGCACCCGGTCCGGGTTCACATAGGTACCGCAGTCGATGCACAGGTCGACCTGCGGGATGGTAAGTTCGCCCTTGTCGGTGACAGCCACGTGGACCGCCGCCGCCACATAGCTCTGGAACGAGCGGTGGACAGCAAGCCCCAGACCATGGCCCTTCGGCAGGCGCTTGCCATACCCGGCCTTGGCCGCACAGGTCTTCAGCACATTCGCCAGACGCCCGGTATCGATCGGATAGTCCTCGATCGAATCGCCATAGTTCCAGTGCGGGTTGGTGACCTCCTTGGACAGATCCACCTTCCGGGTAGGGCCGATCAGGTCGAGCATGAACTCCAACCGGTCGCGCCCCGATGCCGCCGCGAGCTCGTCGGCGAAGCAGTTGATGGCATAGGCGTGCTGGATGTTGTTCACCGAGCGATACCAGCCGACCCGGAACAACGCTTCGGCCTCACCATTCTCAAGCTGCAGATTGGGAATGTCATAGGGTAGATCGATGAACCCCAGACCGAATTCAAGCTCGTGGCCGAGTTTGCGCGCCGGATCCCACAGGGCGATCAGGGACGGGAACGCCAGGCAGTGATGCCACCCCGTGACCTTGCCATAGGCATCGAGCGAGGCCTTCAGATGCTGAGCGCTGACCGCATGGTAGAAGCCATTGCGGATCTCGTCCTCGCGGGTCCACATGACCCGCACCGGCCGTTTGGACTCGCGCGCCAGATAGGCGGCCTCCGCCGCGAAGTCGGGCTTCGACTTGCGGCCGAACCCGCCGCCCAGCAGGGTGACGTGCACGGTTGAGTTTGCGGCGCCCTTATCGGCATCGTTCCACAGATACTCACCGACCGTCTTGGCCGTGGCGATCGGATCCTGGGTGCTGGTCCAGAGTTCGACCTTGTCGCCCGTCACTTCGGCAATCGCCGCCGGCGGCTCCATCGGAGTGTGGATGAAGTAGGGCACGAAGTAGTCGGCTTCGACCACCTGCGCCGCGCCGTTCATCGCGGCCTCGACATTGCCGCGGCTGCGCACCGGAGTGCCTTTCTTCCTGGCACAGGCAAGAAGCGCCGCGTCATAGCTCTCCGAGTCGTGTTTGCCGTAGTCGCTGTCAGACCACTGCACATCCAGCGCTTCGCGCCCTTTGAGCGCCGCCCAGGTGTTGTTCGCCAGAACGGCGACACCGCCAAGCGGCTTGAACGTGGCCGGCAGGTCGGGCATCGGCAGTTCGATCACCGCCTCGACCCCATTGACCGCCATGGCGGCCTCCTTGTTGAACCCGGTCGCCTTGGCGCGGTACACCGGCGCCCGTTCGATCACGGCCACGAGCATGTTCGGGCGGTTAACATCGGCGCCGTAGATCGCCTTTCCGGAGGTCATGTCTTTCAGGTCGACGCCGGGCATGTCCTTGCCGATATAGCGCCAGTCCGACCGGTTCTTGAGCACGAGCTTGTCCGCCTCAGGCGCGGTCAGCGTCGCGGCCACGGCGGCCAGTGCGCCGAAATCGGCCGACCGGCCGCTCGGCGTGTGATGCACCTGATGGTTTCGCGCGTAGCATTCCTCGACCGGCACGTCCCAGGTCTGCGCCGCGGCCTGCTCGAGCATATGCCGCGCGGCGGCGCCTGCCCGGCGCATATCGATCATGTGATGGCGCGTCGAGCGCGACCCGTCCGTGTCCTGCCGGCCGTATTTGGCGTGGCCGATGGCCTGTTCGATCCTGACCCGGTCCCAGTCCGCCTCCATCTCGTCGGCCAGCACCATGGGAAGACCGGTGCGGATGCCCTGGCCCATCTCGGACCTGTGGGCGATGATGGTGACGATGCCGTCCTTGTCCAGAGACACGAATACATTGGGCTCGAAAGCGCTGCCCGCGGCGTCCGCCGCCGGTACAAAACCTTTCGGCGCCAGATTGAGTGCGAGCACGAAACTCCCGGTTCCGGCCATTCCCTTCAAAACCGCACGGCGGCTGATATTGCTGATCATGATCAGACCTCCCGCACTGCTGTTTTGACCGCCGCGAAGATGCGCTGATAGGTGCCGCACCGACAGATATTGCCGGACATGGCGTCGATGATCTCTGCATCGCTCGGGTCAGGATTCTTGGCGAGCAGTGCCGCCGCCTGCATGATCTGCCCCGACTGACAATAGCCGCATTGCGGCACGTTGTTCGCGCGCCAGGCTCTCTGGACCGGATGATCGCCCTGCGCGTCCAGCGCCTCGATGGTCACGACATTCCGGCCCGCGGCCTCCGCCACCACCGTCTGACAGCCGCGCACCGCTTCACCGTCAAGATGTACCGTACACGCACCACATAATCCTGTGCCGCAGCCGAATTTTGTGCCCGAAAGCCCTAATTCGTCGCGTACATACCAAAGAATCGGCGTGTCGGGATCACCGTCGAACTTCTGTTCGACGCCATTTACTGTGAATGTAAGCATTGGGTTCCTCCCCGGTTCTTCCCAAGCCCGGGGATATCTTGCGGCACCTTCAAGACCATTTGATGTCAAATGAGGATTACCGGCCCGGCGAGAAACGAAACCTATGCTGCGTCGTGAAAAATGACACCCAGCGTATGACGCCGGCCGGACCGCACGCGGCTGACCCCGTGGCGCATGTTGACGCGATAGGTGCCGCGCGTGCCCTGCTTGGGCCGGTGGCTGACCGCGAACAGAACCCCCTCGCCCTGACTAAGCGGCACCACTTCGGCGCGCGACTGCATGCGCGGGCGCTGTTCGGTGAGCACGAACTCGCCGCCCTCAAAGTCGGTCCCGGGCGCGTTGAGCAGCACCGCGAGCTGGATCGGAAAGACATGCTCGCCATAGAGATCCTGATGCAGGCAGTTGTAATCGTCGGATCCGTAGCGCAGGAGCAGCGGCGTCGGCCGTTCCTGACCGGCGCCGTGGCAGCGCGCCAGCATTTCCTCCAGCGTGTCGGGATAGGCGCTTTCGCTGCCGAGCGCCCGGGCCCAGTCATTGGCGACGGCGGCCGCATGCGGATAGACGGCGGCCCTCAGTTCCTGGACCAGAGGCGGCAGCGGGTATGAAAAATACTTGTACTCGCCCCGGCCGAAGCCGTGTCTCGCCATGATGATATGGCTGCGAAACCT
This sequence comes from Hyphomicrobiales bacterium, assembly GCA_051009775.1. Classification (GTDB taxonomy): domain Bacteria; phylum Pseudomonadota; class Alphaproteobacteria; order Rhizobiales; family JAJFHB01; genus JBPCWF01. The sequence goes on from JBPCWF010000266.1 coordinate 3,435, forward strand.
GTCGTCCCGGTCATAAAGGCCGGTGATCGCGGCGCAGTCGGCGGCAGACAGCAGACGGCCGGTCAGCGCATAGCCGTGCTGGCTGAGATCGTGTGCCGTGCGTTGCCAATCGATCTTGGCCACACGCTTTGCAAGGGCTCCGGACATTGCAGGCAGTACTCCCTGTTTTCGACTGTCTGAAACATAGCGCCGGGCCGGTCATTCTACATTCCGTTTCTTGTGCCAGATGTGCTTCGACAGCTAGCGGCGCCGGTCCAGACTGGTTAGGTTCCGCCCACGGGGTCATGGGAGACGAATGTGAAGCAGAACTTCGAGCAGGCTCTGTCCATGGCGGACCGGCACAAGGAGCTGCCCTTTCCGCCGGAGGAGTTCCAGGCGCGTCTGGGCCGTCTGCGCGACGCCATGGCGGCGGCCGGCATCGATCTCCTGTTCGCCACCGCG
>JBPCWF010000267.1:0-2500 GCA_051009775.1 Hyphomicrobiales bacterium
CATAGGTCAGCTCCTTCTGGCGTCCGCGCCGGTCCTCGCACAGTTTGAGCACCGCGCCGAGATAATCGTCCGGCACCAGGATCGTCGCCTCGATCCACGGCTCCTCGATGCGCTCGATCTTGACCGGATCCGGCAGATCGACCGGGTTGTGCAGCTCCTTCAAGCTGCCGTCGGTCATGAAGACCTGGTAGATGACGCTCGGCGCCGTGGTGATCAGGTCGATGTTGAACTCGCGTTCGATGCGCTCGCGGATGATTTCCAGGTGCAGGAGGCCCAGGAACCCGCAGCGGAAGCCGAAGCCGAGCGCGGCGGAGGTCTCCATCTCGAACTGGAAGCTGGCATCGTTCAACCGGAGCTTGGCCATGGCCTCGCGCAGACCCTCGAATTCGGCCGAGTCGACCGGGAAGAAGCCGCAGAACACCACCGGCTGGGCCGGCTGGAAGCCGGGCAGCGGCTCAGGCGTCGGGTTCTTTTCTTCGGTGATGGTGTCGCCGACGCGGGTGTCCGCGACCTGCTTGATGGCGGCCGTCAGATAGCCGATCTCGCCCGGGCCGAGCTTGTCCAGCTTCTGCTGCTTCGGTTTGAAGATGCCGACCTGGTCGATCTGATAGACCGCGTCGGTCGACATCATCTTGACCTTCTGGCCCCTCTTGAGCTCGCCGTCGATCACGCGCACCAGAACGACCACGCCCAGATAGGCGTCGTACCAGCTGTCGACCAGCATCGCCTTCAACGGTTTGGAAACTTCGCCCTCGGGCGACGGCAGGCGCTGCACGATGGCTTCGAGCACATCTTTGATGCCGAGCCCGGTCTTGGCTGAAATCTCGACCGCGCCGGAGGCATCGAGCCCGATCACGTCCTCGATCTGGCGCCGCACCCGCTCGGGCTCGGCCGCCGGCAGGTCGATCTTGTTCAGGACCGGCACGATCTCGTGATCGTTCTCGATCGCCTGATAGACATTGGCGAGCGTCTGGGCCTCGACCCCCTGGCTGGCGTCGACCACCAGCAGCGAACCCTCGCACGCCGCAAGCGACCGGTTGACCTCATAGGCGAAGTCGACATGGCCGGGCGTGTCGATCAGGTTGAGCTGATAGGTCTCGCCGTCCTCAGCGGTGTAGTCGAGCCGCACCGTCTGCGCCTTGATGGTGATGCCGCGCTCGCGTTCGAGCTCCATGGAGTCGAGCACCTGTTCGCGCATCTCACGCTCGGCCAGGCCGCCGCAGGTCTGGATCAGGCGGTCGGCGAGCGTCGACTTGCCATGGTCGATATGGGCGACGATGGAGAAGTTGCGGATGTGGTCGAGTGCGGTCATGGCGCGCGCTTGTACCCCGGAACGCCGCCCGTGTCACGGGCCGTCATGACGCCCCGCCTGGTTCAGTACCCAATCGCGGAATGCGCGGGTTTTGGGGTTTTCCAGCGCGGCCGGCGGATAGACCACGTAATAGGCATATTCGGCCGAAATCGCGAGATCGAACGGGCGCACCAGGCGGCCGGCGGCGAGGTCGTCCTCGAACAGGGCACTGCGGCCGAGCGCTACGCCATCACCCTGGATCGCGGCCTGGATGCCGAGGTCGGAGGACTGGTAGGACGGTCCGCGTGTGGCATCGATGCCATCGACGCCAGCAGCCTTGAGCCAGGCCTGCCAGTCGATGAAGAAGACGTCGTGGATCAGGGTGTGGTGCCTGAGGTCTTCCGGGTGCCTGAGCGGATGAGGGCCTTCCAGGAGCTTCGGGCTGCACACCGGGGTGAGGTCCTCGTCCATCAGGAAGTCCGCCTCGAGGCCCGGATAGCGGCCGCGGCCATAACGCAGGGCGATGTCGATATCGTCATGCACGAAGTCGGCGAGCTGCTCGGAGGTCGACAGACGCACATCGATCTCCGGATTGGCGCGGCGGAATTCGTAGAGCCTGGGCAGCAGCCATTTGCCGGCGAAGGAATCCATGGTCGAGACGTTGAGCGCACCGGTGGTGCCATGGGCGCGGGCGCGCAGGGTGGCGCGCAGCAACCGGTCGAGCGCGATGCGGACCTCCTGGACATAGGCCGCCCCCGTCGCGGTCAGGGTGACCGAGCGCGTGGTGCGCCGGAACAGTTTCTGGCCGAGGTCTTCCTCGAGCTGGCGCACCGCACGCGAGACCGCGCCATGGGTCACGAAAAGCTCATCCGCCGCCTTGGAAAAGCTCTCATGCCGGGCGGCGGCCTCAAAGCCGCGAAGCGTGTTAAGCGGCGGCAGACGGCGAAACATGAACGGCCCCTTAATTTGTGATTATTACTCACAAATATAATGAGAATTCATCGTTTGTCACCACCGGCGTTTATCCCCATGTTCCCTTCAACAGATTGAGGAGAAAGACGATGAGCACGATTCCCGCCCCCAGCCCGGTGTCTGTAAGACATGTGAGCCATTCTCATATTTACGGCCTTATGCAGAGCGTCATGACCACGGCGTTCGTCTGGGCCGACCGGATCGTGAAACGCCGCGAATTGCGCGATCTTCTGGCCC
>JBPCWF010000268.1:0-2983 GCA_051009775.1 Hyphomicrobiales bacterium
CGCCCAGGGTGTCCACGAAACACAGTGCCAGACCTCCGGCGATGAACTCGAACCGGCTCCGGTTGGATCCTCGGGCTCCTTCGTCTTTCATAGACACCTATTTAAATAGTGTTGCACGTAATGTCAAAGCCCCGCAGGCACGGGACGCGGACAGCGCTCGGCCCCGGACCGAAGCCCGGGGCCGTTGCACTGTCTGACGGGCAGGAAAGTGCGTCTTTCACCAGATCCGGTTCAGGCCTTGGTGACGACGATTTCGGCGTAGTCGGAGGGGACGCGCATGGAGCCGTCGGTCGCCGTGTTGAATGTCTTCACGGTCGCCAGAAGATCCGCTTGCAGGGCCTCCTGCAGGACCGGCTCGAGGGCGAGGAAGGCTTTGTGGACCGGCCCGTAAAAGGTCCGGAAGAAGTCGACGAAATGCTCCGGCGAACGGTAACGGAAGACGAAACTGCTGGGGCTGTAGGAGACCGAGGACGCATGACCGCCGAACTCGGCGTCGATCCAGTCGCGGGCGCCCCACCGGGCCGGCGACTGCACGCCCGGCGGCGGCACGATATGGCGGCCAAGCGTCTTGAAGACATGCCCGATGAAGCCGTCGGCGGTCCAGTTGGCCATGCCGATCTGTCCGCCCGGACGGCATACGCGGATCAGCTCGGCCGCGGCCCGGCTCTGGTTCGGCGTGAACATCACACCGAAGGTGGAGACCACCGCGTCGAACTCTCCGTCCTGGAACGGCAGGTTCTCGGCATCGGCAATCTGGAACGTAACATCGAGCCCTTCCGCGTCCGCGCGGGCGCGGCCATGGGCCAGCAGACCGTCGACATAATCGGTCGAGGTGACCTGGCACCAGCGCCGCGCGAGCGCCAGGGTCACATTGCCGTTGCCGGCAGCGACGTCGAGCACGCGGGCGTCCGGGGCGAGGTCCAGGGCCTCGGCGAGCTCTTCGCCGACGACCTGCAGAGTGACGCCGATCTTGGCATAGTCGCCCGATGCCCAGGCGGCGTTCTGCTTGGTCTTGACCGCCTCGTAGTCCGGCGAGGCTGTGATCTCCGTTACTGCGTTCATTTGCGTTTCCTTCCATTCTCGGGCGCGTTGGCCGGGGTGAGTCACGGAGGCGGCCCGCATGAGCCGCCGGGAGCCTGATATATGCGCCCCGGAACGGAACCCTGCTTGATGGAAACCTGGGGAAAGCATGCGAATTTCAAGGGCGTTCGCGGGGGATTGCGGGGTTGGCGTCCGACCTGCCCGACTAGAACCAAGCCATTGATTGGTCTACGGTTCCGCAGGGGCGGCAAGTGGTGAGCGATGCTCTACCGGTTCGACACATTTGAACTCGATGCGGACGCGTTCGAACTGCGCTGCGACGGCGCGGCGCGCCATGTCGAACCGCGCGTGTTCGACCTGATCTGCTTCCTGTCGCAGAACCCCGGCCGGGTGGTCAGCCGTTCGGAAATCGTCGACCGCGTGTGGGACGGCCGGATCGTGTCGGACGCGACCATCTCCGGCTGCATCAAGTCGGCCAGAAAGGCGCTCGGCGACAGCGGCGACAGCCAGAGCTATATCCGGACCGTGCGCGGACGCGGGTTTCAGTTCGTCGCCGAGGTCGCGGCGGTCGACGGCGGCGGATCAGGGACCGGCGGCGACAGGGATGCCGGCACCGGCACGGGAGCGCCGAGCGACGCACCGGCCGGAGCGCCGGCACCGTCGGAGATGCCGGTTCTCGCGGTTCTGCCGTTCAACAACCTGAGCGCCGATGTCGACGAGTATTTCGCCGACGGGCTGACCGAGGACATCATCACCAACCTGTCCAGGTTCCGCGATCTCCTGGTCATCGCGCGCTCGACCACCTTTCAGCTCAAGGGGCGCCCGGTCGACCTGTCCCGGCTCTGCACCGAACTCAACGCGGGCTATGTGGTCGAAGGCAGCGTGCGGCGCGCGGCGGGACGGGTGCGCATCACCGCCCAGCTGATCGACGGCGCCACGGGCGTGCATCTGTGGGCCGACAGCTACGACCGGGACATGGAGGACATTTTCGCGGTCCAGGACGAGGTCACCCGGACGATTGCCGCAACGCTCGGGGTCAAGGTCCAGGACGCCGCCCTGCAGCGCGCCCTGAAGAAGCGCCCGGCCGAACTCGACGCCTATGACTGCGTGCTCCGGGCGCGCCGCTACACGTCCATGCTGAGCGCGGAGCTGCATGCGGAGGCACGGGACCTGCTCGAAAGCGCGGTCGCCCGGGATCCGAATTATGCCGATGCGCATGCGCTGCTCGCCAATGTCTATCTGGCCGAGCACCGGTTCGACGCCAACCCGCGGCCCGATGCGATCGGCCGCGCGTTGAAGATGGCGCAGAAGGCGGTCGAGCTCGATCCCCAGAACGCCTATGCAAGGTGCTGGCTGGCGATCGTGCATTTCTTCCGCCACGAGAACGACAAGTTCGAGGCCGAGGCGCAGCTGGCCCTGAGCCTCAATCCCAACGATCCGGAGACGCTCGCCGACATCGGCCATTATCTGGCCTTCATGGGCGCATTCGAGCGCGGCATCGAATTGTCGAGCCGGGCGCGGGAGCTGAACCCGCTGCATCCCGGCTGGTACCATTTCAGCTTCGCACGCTATCACTACGACCGGCGCGAATATGCCGAAATGCTCAAGGTGGTCGAGCGCATCGCCATGCCGCATTTCTACTGGACACACATGCTGAACGCTGCCGCCCAGGGCCAGTTGGGGGACGCCCGGGCGACCGGATCGCTCGAGCGGATCTTCAAGCTCAGGCCCGACTTCTCGGCCCGCACCGAACTCACCAAGTGGAACGCTGCGCCGGACGATCTGGAGCATCTCATGGAGGGGCTGCGCAAGGCCGGGCTCAGGGAATGAGCCCGGGCGGCCTGTAAGACCCCGGACATGGGCCGGCCCCTCGATGCCACATGGGCGCGAAAACCCCGGTGAGACTTACGAAAAATTGCGCAAGTCCGATTGAACGTATAGC
>JBPCWF010000269.1:0-2978 GCA_051009775.1 Hyphomicrobiales bacterium
TTTGCTTAGGCGCAGATGCGAATCGGGTCAACAGTTGGGTGACGGGTCGGGTTCTGGGCGCAGGTGATTGCCCTGATGTCATCCGCTAAGCTCCGAGCAGAGCAACCCGGGAGGTTTTCCATGACGGTAACGACCGATGCCGCGTCCAGAGCACGCTACGACGCGCTGATGGATGTTATCCGAGAACGCGGCACGAGTAGGGCGTTCGATCCGGACATACCGGTGCCGGACGAGCATTTCGGCCTGATTCTGGAGGCCGCGCGCCACGCGCCGTCCGGAGCGAATGCCCAGCCCTGGCATTTCATCGTTGTGTCCGACCGGGAGATCAAGAGCCGGATCGCGGACTACTTCGTCTCCGAACAGCGCTTCCGGGCCAAGGCCGGGATGAAGTTCCCGACGCCCGACTATCGCGGCATCGCAACCGCGCCCGGCGTCATCATCGTCGCCGCCGACTTCCGCTGGGTGCGCGCCTTCCCCGGCTTCCACGACACCGACACCGATCTCGCCCGCATGTACCGCGAGAACGCCGAACGCATCCTCCTGCAAAGCGTCGCCGCGGCGACCATGTCGGCCCACCTCGCCGCCGCGGCGCTCGGCCACAAAGTCTGGTGGATCACGGCGAGCGGCCAGGAAAAGGCGCAAACCGAGCTCAAGCCCCTGCTCGACGTACCGGAAGAACTGGCCGTTCTCGACATCATGTGTTTCGGCCAGCCGCTCAAACCGCCCTACACGCGCTGGAAGAAGGATCTTGGCGAGATCACCCACCGGAACCGGTTCGACAGAAGCCTGTTCATGACGGATGAGGAAATCGACGAGTGGATCCGCACAATGCGCCACAAGGTGATGTACAAGGACGCCGGGAACATCGATTAGACACCGGAGCCGACGCAATGCATATCTCCAACACCATCGTCGCCGCCTTTGTCGGTGACGGCCTCGACGGCAATCTGGCCGGCGTGTGTCCCCTGTCCGACTGGTTGCCGGACGCGACGATGCAGGCGATCGCCGCGTTCAACGACCTGCCCGAGACCGCGTTCGTTCTGCTCCGGCCCGAAGGTCACAAGATCCGTTGGTTCACCCCGACCACGGAGGTCAGGATGTGCGGCCATGCAACACTGGCGAGCGCCTTCGTGCTGCGCCAACGGCTCGGCCATATGGACGCGCGCTTCCGCTTCGGCACCGCCTTTGGCCAGGACCTGTTCGTGACCGCCGGGGACGAGTTCATCACGCTCGACTTTCCCGCAGGCGCACTCGCGCCGTCCGCGTCCGATGTGCCCGCGCGCGCCCTCGGTGTCGAGCCGGAGGAAACCCTGCTCGGAGAAAGCTGGGTCTGCCGGCTCAGGGACGAAGCCGCCGTGCGCACCTTCGAACCCGACTTCGACGCCATCGCGGCCGTGCCCGAGGACGGTATCATCATCACCGCGCCGGGCGATGCCTGCGATTTCGTTTCGCGCTATTTCGTGCCTCAGGCCGGCATTCCGGAGGACCCGGTCACCGGTTACGCCCATACCTTGCTGGTGCCCTATTGGGCCGCCCGGCTCGGCAAGCAGGAGCTGCACGCCATGCAGGTTTCGTCCGCCGGCGGCGAGCTGTTCTGCCGCCTCGACGGTGACCGCGTTCACATGCGCGGCCGGGCCCGGCTGGTCAGCGAAAGCGAGATCTCCATCGACGGCGCCGAAGTGGTGGGCGCAACCGTTTGAAAGCTCGGCCCGGGATCTGGCCAAATCCAAAACGAATCCGTAAACTCCACCGGCATTTCGGGGCGGCGGTACGAACGAGGAAACGTTCGATGCATATTCTACTTGCGATACTGGGCGGGCTCGGCACTCTGGCTTTCTTCCTTTACCGCCTGGGCATGTTCTCGCGCAACGCGAGCGAACTGGTCGATACCGCCGAGAAGGCCCACGGCGCCTGGCGCCGGCACAAGTTCCGCAAACGCGCCGAACGGCCCGCGCTCGAGAGCGAGGATGACCCCCGGGCCGGCGCCGCGGCGGTTGCCGTTTCGATCGTGCAATGCGCGGGACAGATCAGCGCCGAGCAGGAACAGGCGCTCCGGCAGGAATTCGAAACCGTGCTTCAGACCGATGACAGCGAGGAGCTGCTGTCCTATGCGCGCTGGCTGACCAAGGATGTGATCGACCCCAATACGGTGTCGGCACGCCTGGCGGAGCTGTTCAACACCCAGCTCGGCCCGACCCAGAAGCACGAACTGATCGACATGGTCACCCGGTTGTCCACGGACGACCCGGTGCAGATCGAGGCCATCCGGCACCTGAAATCGCGCCTGGGCATGGAGCACTAGCGGCCCTTCCGCTCTAAGGCGCTTCCGGGCAGGCCCCGGCGGGCGCGGCACGATCGCTCTCCACGGAACGGGACGCCCGGCGCAACTGCTCGGCGAAGTGGGCCGCTTCCGTTGCATCGAGCCGGGCATGGCCGAGCAGGAACTTCTCTATATCGATCCTCGAATAGCGCCCGCACATGGTCCCGTCGATGATCACCAGACTGTGCCGGGCCAGTTGGTCCAGACTGTCGTGGCAGATCGCGCAACGCTCTTCGTAAGCGAGGTCGATCTGCGCGGTCGCAGGCTCGCTATGGGCAAGCCCCGGAAGCGTCAGGACCATCAGCACTGTAACGGCACATCGTCGCGCCACGGCTGCCCTCCGGCTTTTGGAGCATCGTTCCTTCATATCGAACCGCCGGCACCACTTGCGTTGACGCCGGTCAAGCGCATTGCGCCCGGCATGCGCCGTTCACCATGACAGGCACCATAGCGCCGTTGGAAAGTTTGCCCCTTGCGTCAAGGTTGGAATCCGTTGAAAATGTGACAACATCACATTGGAATGAACATTCTACGGCTGAATTTCCGAGGCAACGTCGGAACCATGAAAGTAAAGAACTCTTTCCTTGACCGCAGCTTCGTGTTCGAAGGGCTGGATCCGGAGCTGGTCAACACCCTGCGCTTCGTCGCGTCCGTGCAC
>JBPCWF010000270.1:0-3521 GCA_051009775.1 Hyphomicrobiales bacterium
TTCGGACATGTGCGCCTGGCCCTCTCCTGGCTTGTAAAGTTAGTTGCGCTAACATATGTTAGTGATGCTAACTTTACAATATCCTGCGATAAGTTTTTTACGATGACAGAGCCGGAACAGATCAAACCGGAGCCGCCGGAGCACAAGGGCCGCTATCACCATGGCGACCTGCGCGAAGCGTTGATCGCGGCGACCCAGCAGCTTGTGGTCGAACGCGGCGCGGAGAATTTCTCGCTTGCCGACGCCTGCCGCTGCGCCGGGTGCAGCACGGCAGCACCCTACCGCCATTTCCGGGACAAGCAGGAAATCCTCGAGGAGATCACCGCACGCGGCTTTCAGACGCTCGACGCGCAATCAATGAAAGCGGTGGAAGTGCATGGCAGCGGCACGCTCGAGGGCATTACGGCGATGGGCCGGGCCTATGTCAATTTCGCGCTCAATGAGCAGGCCCTGTTCCGCCTCATGTTCGGCCAGAACCCGTCGCTCAAGGCGACCAAGAGCGTCGAGACCCGCGGACATGCCTGTTTCGACAATGTGATCGGCCAGGTCGCGCATTACTGCGAGAAGAACGGCATCAAGGGCGACGCGCGCGAGCTCGCCGTCCAGCTGTGGACCTTCGTCCATGGCGCCGCCTCGCTCCTGATCGACCAGGACTACGAGAAAGTGGCGCCCGATATCGACATCGAACAGATGATCGTAACGGCGACGCGCAAGCTCCTGTCGCTCGGATGACGGGCGGTGCGCGCATCTGGCGGGGCCTGCGGCGGATCTGCGCTCTTGCCCTGATCCTGATCGTGCTGCCGGCGATGACCGCGGGCGGCTATTTCTACGCCAAGGGCTGGCCGCAAAGCTGGAACGCCGCCGACTGGTCTTCGGCCCGGATCGCGCCCGATCCGGCGGCCGAGCGGGAGGCGATCGTCCAGGTCTATGCCGCGCGCGCGGGACGCTGGAAAGGCGTCTTGGCGGTGCATACCTGGATCGCCTTCAAGCCGCGCGACGCCCGCCGCTTCATCCGGCACGACGTGGTCGGCTGGGGCCGGCCGGTGCGCCGGGACAATTATCCCGTCGACGGCAGGTGGTACAGCAACGAGCCGGAGGTCGTGTTCGAGCTGCGCGGGGCGCGGGCGCAGAAGCTGATCCCCGAAATCGTGGCCGCGATCGCGCGTTATCCGTTCAGTGCGCGCGGCAGCTACGAGGTCTGGCCCGGCCCGAACTCCAACACCTTCATCGCCTGGATCGGCCGCCAGGTGCCGGAACGCGGGCTGGAGATACCGCCGACCGCGGTCGGCAAGGACTATATGGGCGACGGGTTCATCGTCGCGTCGACGCCGTCGGGCTCCGGCTGGCAGGTGTCCTGGGGCGGTGTTCTGGGCGCCGCGGTCGGTCTGAAGGAAGGCGTCGAAATCCATGTGCTCGGCGCGACCATCGGCATCGACCCGCAGGACCTGGCGATCAAGCTGCCCGGTCTCGGGCTGCTCGGGCCGAAATCGTTCGGCGCTGAGTGAACCCGACTCTAAGGACTTTTTCCCGCTTCTTCCGTCCTATAGAACTGTCGTCTCGAATCAGGGTTGCGAGGGGTGTAAGTGATGGTGAAACTGGTGGTTAACGGTGCGGCGGAGATGGCCGACGTGCCCGGACTGGAGGCTGCGGCGGAACGGCTGGAGATCGCCTTTGCGCCCGATCCGGCAACGCTCGCGCGGGAACTGCCGGGCACCGAAATCCTGCTCGGCTGGAACTTCCGGGGCCGTGAGCTGCCCGACTGCTGGCACCTGGCCGACAGGCTGAAATGGATCCACTGGGGCGGCGCGGGCGTCGACGCGGTGCTGTTTCCCGAACTGATCGAGAGCGACGTGGTGCTGACCAACGCGCGCGGCGTGTTCGACCGGGCGATGGCGGAATATGTGCTCGGCCTGATGCTGTCCTACGCCAAGCTCCTGCCGGAGACCTTCGAGCACCAGAAAAACCGGGTCTGGAAATACCGCCGGACCGAGCGTCTTCAGGGCACGCGCGCGGTCATCTTCGGCGTCGGCAGCATCGCCCGCGAGACGGCCGCCGTGCTCGGTGCGGTCGGGGTCGAAGTCGCAGGCGTCGGCCGTTCGGCGCGCAGCGGCGTGCCGGTGTTCGGAGAGGTCCATTCCGCCGATGCGGCGCATGACGTGGCCGCCGGCGCGGACTGGGTGATCGGCGTGCTGCCGGGCACCGAAGAGACCCGCAAGTTTTTCGACGCCGCCTTCTTCGCCGCGATGAAATCCGGCGCGCGCTTCATCAATATCGGCCGCGGCATGTCGGTCGACGAGACGGCCCTCCTCGCAGCCCTCAATTCGGGCACCATCGCCGGCGCCGCGCTCGACGTCTTCACGACCGAGCCCCTGCCCGCCGACGACCCCTTGTGGTCGGCGCCCAACCTCATCGTGTCACCGCATATATCCGGCGACTACAATGAGTATCCGCAGGACCTGGTGGCCCAGTTTCTCGGCAATGTAGAGCGCTATCTGAGCGGCGGCGCGCTGGTCAATGTGGTCGACAAGGCGGCCGGTTACGTGCGCGACTAAACCGACGTCTCGCCAAATCCGGTGATGCCCTCCTTGACCACGCGGGCGGGGACGCCGACGACCAGTGTGTTGGCCGGAACATCCTCGATCACCACTGCACCGCCGCCGACGACGCTGTTGTCGCCGACAATGCGTGACGGTGTGATGGTCGCCCCGGCGCCGACGAACGCGCCGCGTCCGATCACGCAGTGCGAGGCGATGGTGACGCCCGGACCGACGGTGCCGTATTCCTCGATGCGCGTATGATGGCCGACGGACGCCGCGCGGTTGACATAGGCGTGATCGTGCAGCCTCACGGTCGCCCCGATCACCGCCAACGCATTGACGTAGGTGCCCAGTCCGATCACCGCCGAGGATGCCATGACGGCGGTCGGGTCCATGATGCTGCGGAAGCGCTCGAAGCCGGCTCCACGCGCGCGCTCGACCCGGTCCTTTCGGGCTCCGGGAATAATGTCTGGTGTAACCGCGGGTATACCGGCAAGCTCCGGCGAGACCTCTTCCTCCTGCAATATGCAGGGGATGCCCGACATGCTCCATTCCGGCGTGCCGGTGAGGACCGCGGCGATAACTTCCAGTTCCAGACGCCGGACGGATTCGTAGAGTTCCGCCGCATAGACGTTTTCTGCCCCAAAGATGACCAATCGATCCAATTTTCCGCCTCAACCACGACTCAATGCCGCGGAACCTTATAGACCCTCAAATCGTGCTTCAAACTTATTCCAAAGACTGGCATATCAGCGGCATCGGTTGTGACGGAGAGAGAACGCGCCCATGAGCGTCGACGAGACCAATGCCGCAAACGCAAACGAACCCTACGGCACGGCCAGGAAGTTTTACGAAACGCTCCTGAAGACCGAATGGACGACGCCGGACAAGCTGGCAAGCTACCAGGAGGACCTGGTGCGCGACGTGCTCGGCCATGCAATCAGGACGGTGCCCTACCACAGGAAGCGCCTGAAGTTCCTGCTC
>JBPCWF010000271.1:0-3907 GCA_051009775.1 Hyphomicrobiales bacterium
GACCAGCACCCGGTTCTGCTCGGCGATGTAGAGGAAGCCGTCCTTGGAGAAGCACACCCCGTTCGGGATGGTGAAGGAGAGCGATGGCGCGAAATCCTTGACCTCGTCGGCGACCCGGTCGCGGTTGCGGTCGGTGACCGACCAGACCTTTGTCTTCTTGGTGCCGACGATGGTGACCACGCCCTGCGGCCCGACCGCCATATGGCGGGCGTCCGGCACCTGGGCGTAGAGGTCGATCTTGAAACCCGCCGGCAATTTGATGCGCGACAGGTTCTTGCGCAGCTGGGCGGCGTTGTCCGGGTCCTGGGCGACGACCTCGTGCTTGGTCGTGCCGGTCGACTTGAAGCCGGACAGTTTTTCCAGGTTGTCCTGGGCGGCGGCGGCGCCTGAAAGCGCGAAGCTTCCGACAATAGCCGCAGTCGTGAGCAGTCTGTGCATGATGTCCTCCCGGTCCTGATCGGCACTTCGTGCCTTGTTCTCAAGTTAGCGCCCGAGTGTGACCATACCGGGTTGGGCAAAGTCTTTGGTAGTATGGTGATAATGCAGCGAGCCTGGCGGTTTGCGGCACAGACGCACCGCAACACTTTCGTCATTCCCGTGAACTCAAGGAATCTATTGGCGGCTGCTTCTATTAGTTGAACTGCCAATGGACTCCCGCTTTCGCGGGAGTGACGGGTTACGTTGCGTACAGCGTTTAACTCACCGTCATGCGCGGGCTTGACCCGCGCATCTCCGTCTCAGCCAGCCCGCATGTAGCTCCGCGGCAGCTTGATGTCGTGGTTCTCGCGGACCTTTGCGTCGACCGCATCGGAGATGTGCGAGAGATGGTGGTTCGCGAAGATCTCCTTCTTGCGCGCGGTCGCGTTCTTGACGATGTCGGGCTTGTCGGCCTCGTGCCATTCCTTCGGGCTCATGCGGTTGCCGAGATCGGGATAGACATATTCCGACTGCATCAGGCCGAGCGTCTGCTCATGGCCGAGGAAATGGCCCGGACCTTCGCGGCAGACCTGACGGATGACCTCGGTGGCCAGCGTGTCGTCATTGACCTCTATGCCGCGCACATTGCGGTTGATCGCGCCGATCATGTCATTGTCGATCAACAGGCTCTCATGACAGAAACCGAGCAGGCTGGCATGCATGCCGACCGACTCGTAGACGAGGTTGAGACCGGACGTGCCGGCGAGCGCTGCGGTCAGTCCCTTCTCGTAGCCCGCCTGTATGTCCGGCATCTTAGCGTCGCACATGCCGGCCGCCGAGCCGGTGGTGAGATTGTAGAACTGGCCCATCTGGGCGCAGCCCGCGGTGAGCAGGGCCTGTTCGCCGCTGCCGCCGGACATGGCGCCGGTGCGCAGGTCAGATACGAAGGGCCACGGCCCGAAGATCGCAGGCGCCCCGGGCACGATGGCGTTGACATAGATCAGGCCCGCCAGGCATTCGGCGACCTCCTGCACAACCGCACCCGCCAGCGCCGCCGGGCTGGTCGCCCCGGCCTGGCCGGCCGCCAGCAGCAGCACCGGCATGCCGCCGCGCACCGCCACTTCGAGAGTCCGGCAGGCGTCCTCGGCGAATTTCATCGGCGGCACCACGAAACAGCAGGACATGGAGACGAAGGGCCTGGCCCGCCAGGCCTCCTCGCTGCCCGCGATCGTGTGCAGCATCTCCAGACCTTCGGCGACATATTCCGGCATAACGAAGCTGGTGCCGACATGTTTGGGCGTGGCCGAGACGCAGGCGTAGCAGGTGTTGATGTCGAGATCGCGCGGGTCTTCCATGTCGCGCGCGACGACCGAGCGCTGATAGAAATGGATGTGGTCGCAGGTGTCGACGATGCGGCCGGCATCGTAGAGGTCGCACAGTTCCGAGTCGCGATAGGTGTTGGTCTCGGGCTCGGCGATGTGAACCGCAGCCCCCGCCGTGCCGAAATAGACCCGCGAGCCATGGGGCGACATATCGTGCTTCGGATCCTGGCCATGCAGCAGGAAAGTGCGGTTGGCATTGGCGACGGTGTCTTCCACCAGGGCGCGCGGGATGAGCACGCGGCCGTCGCCGTCGACCGAGCAGCCCGCCGCCGTCATCGCCTCGACGCAACTCGGCACCGCATCGCTTAAGCCCACCGTCTCCAGAATGTCGAGCGCGGCGGAGTGAATCTTCTGCATGTCGGCATCGCTCAGCGGCTTGTATCGCCCACCGATCATGCCCGGCTGAACCGCAGCCTCCTCCCTGGGAATGGGAGCTGCACGCAACTCGCGCCGCGCGGCACGGCCGCCACGCCGCCTGGAGCTTTCTTCCACAACGCTCATGGGTTCCGATCCTTCGCGAAAACCGTTTCGAATCGCAGGATATTGCGCGCAAAACCCGTGGCGTCAAAGAGGTTTCTTTTTCACCATAAGGTGAAACGAACTCACGTAATATGCGGAATCCCAGCTATGCTGCAGATGAGATTACCGCTAAGAAACGCAGCGAATCTGCGGATCTTTAGCAGCGATGACGGGGTGAACAGGATTGTCCAGGAAAGACCTGCCTTCCCTGCGCGGGTTGCGCGCGTTCGAAGCGGTTGCGCGAACCGGGCGGTTTCGTGTCGCGGCGGCCGAACTCAACGTTACCCGCTCCGCGGTCTCGCACCAGATTCGGGCGCTGGAAAACGCGCTCGGCGTCGTGCTGTTCGAGCGCGGCTCCAAACCGGCCCAGCTAACCGAAGCCGGGCGCGCCTATTTTCCAGTCGTGCGCGAAGCATTCGACGCGATCGAACGCTCGACCCGCGGCCTCGGCCGGACGCGTGACGCGGAAGAACTGGTGATCCAGGTCTATGTCACGGTCGCGCTGAAATGGCTGATCCCGAAGCTCTATGATTTCGAGCAGAACCACCCGGACCTTCGGGTCAGGCTGTCGACGTCCTATGTCGAGTGGGATTTCGACCGCGAGCATGCCGATGTCGGCCTGATCCTGGCGCGCCGCAGGCAGGCGGGCCTGCATTACCGCCCCCTGTTCCGCAGCGTCCTGACGCCGGTCTGCAGTCCCGGCCTGCTGGACGGCCCCGGTCCGCCCGCCTCCGCCGCCGATCTGCAGCATCACACGGTGCTTCATGTCTATACGGCAGAGGAAGACTGGCTGACCTGGCTCGAAGCCGCCGGCGTGCGCGACATCGAATTGTCCGACCGTATCGCCTTCGACAGCTATATCCTGTCGCAGCAGGCGGCCGAAGACGGCCAGGGCGTCGCCATGACGCTCGGCCCGTTCGCCCGCGACGAGCTGCGCTCGGGCCGGCTGGTCGAACCGTTCGGGCTGCGCGTGCCGCACCGGCATAACTGGGAACTGGTCTCGGCCGAGGAGGATCGCAACGAACCCAAGATCATTCAGTTCGCCGCGTGGCTGGAACAACAGGTGCGCGAGGATCCGGAGATTGAGGTGCTTTCATGAGACCCGGAACGCTTTGTGGGTGTAACCGTCCGTGTGCATGCGCCAGTGTGCCCTGGGGTTTCGGGTCGGCCTTGAGGCTCGTTACACACACGACAAATCAGGGATTGCAGTCGTTCCCTGAAGCTTAGGGGCTGGACATGAGTGTCGAGACATCGAAGGAAGCGGAACCTGCCGGACGTGGCCGCCGGGGCGGACGCGGGCGCGCCCGGGCCGGAGCGGCGAACACCATCGAGCAGATGCCGTGGCAGCAGCCGCGCATCCCGTTTCAACCACTTGCCCTCCTGTCGGAAGACCATATCGAGGCGATCCACACCACATCGCTCGATGTGCTGGAAGAGATCGGCATGGATTTCCTGCTGCCGGAAGCGCGCGACCTCCTGAAAAAAGCCGGCGCGGACGTCGACCCGAATTCCGAACGGGTGCGCTTCGACCGCGGCCTGATCGAGGATGCGATCAAGACCGCACCGGCCGAGGTCACCATGCATGCCCG
>JBPCWF010000272.1:0-2791 GCA_051009775.1 Hyphomicrobiales bacterium
CCTGCTCGAGCTCGGCGGCCGGCCGATCCTGGCCCATGTGATCGAGCGGCTTCAGCCGCAGGTCGGGGCCATGGTGCTCAATGCCAATGGCGATCCCGCGCGGTTCTCCGGCTACGGCCTGCCGGTGGCGGCCGACCCGGTCGAAGGGTTCGCGGGGCCGCTTGCCGGCGTGCTGGCCGGGCTCGACTGGGCGCGGGCCAATGTGCCGGATGCGGAGTGGGTGGTGACGGTCGCCTCCGACACGCCGTTCTTCCCGGCCGATCTGGTCGCCCGGCTGGTTGCCGCGGTCGGGGCCGGGGATGCGGAGATGGCCTGTGCGGCCTCGGGCGGGCGGCATCATCCGGTGTTTGGCCTGTGGCCGGTGCGTCTGGCGGAAGATCTGCGCCGCGCCATGGTCGGGGAGGACATTCGCAAGGTGGATATCTGGACCGCGCGCTACCGGCTTGCCGCGGCCGAGTTCCCGGTCGAGCCGTTCGATCCGTTCTTCAATGCCAACCGGCCTGAAGACCTGGAGAAGGCGCGCGGCCTGCTCGGCGGGGTGATCGCGTGATGCCGCCTCTGTTCTGCATCGCGGGCTATAAGAATGTCGGCAAGACGACCCTGACCGTGCGCCTGGTGCGCGAGATGACCGAACGCGGCTACAAGGTCTCGACCATCAAGCACGCGCACCACGCGGTCGATATCGACCAGCCCGGCCGCGACAGCTATCTGCACCGCGAAGCCGGCGCCCAGGAGGTCGTGCTGGTGTCGCGCGCGCGCTGGGCCATGATCCACGAGTTGCGCGGCGCCGAGGAGCCGCCGCTACAGGAAATCCTCGACCGGCTCGGGCCCTGCGACATTGTGCTGACCGAAGGCTACAAGCGTGACACACATCCCAAGATCGAGGTCAGGCGCAACGGGATCGACCGGCCGCCGCTTGCCGAAGACGATCCGAGCGTCGTCGCCATTGCCTGCGACGTGGCGATCGACGGTGCGCCGGTTCCGGTGCTGAACATGGACGACATCACCGGGATCGCCGATTTCATCCTGACCCATGTCGGTCTGGAGAAGGGCCGGTGAGCGCGCCCGCCCGCAGACTTCTCGACGACTGCTTCCTGCACGACAAGGACCGGCTGAAGCACGACCAGGCGCTGGCGCTGCTGCAGGAGCGGCTTGTGCCGATTGCCGGGACCGAAGAGGTGATGCTGGCGGAGGCCCATCGCCGGGTCGTGGCGGAAGACGTGGTCTCGCCGCGCAACGTGCCGGCCTTCGACAACGCGGCCGTCGACGGCTACGCGCTGGTTCACGCCGCGCTCGACCCGGAGGCGGCGACCGACCTGCCGGTCGTCATGCGCATCGCCGCCGGTGCGCCGGGTGTGGGGGCGCTCTCACCGGATGCGTGCGCCCGGATCTTCCCCGGCGCTGTCATGCCCGAGGGCGCCGACACGGTGATCATGCAGGAGGATGTCGAGACACGCGAGGAGGCCGGCGCCACCGTCGTCTCCATTCCACCCGGCGCGCGGGCCGGCGCCAATATGCGCAAGGCCGGTGAGGATGTCGCCCAAGGCAGGCCGGTGGCGGAGGCGGGCAGCCGCCTGAGGCCGCAGGAGCTTGCCGCCGTCGCCTCGCTCGGCATCGACCGGGTGCGCTGCTTCGAGCGGCTCAAGGTCGCCCTGGTCTCGACCGGCGACGAGATCGTGCGTCCCGGCGCGCCGCTCGGGCCGGGCGGCGTTTACGATTCCAATCATTTTCTCCTGAGCGCGCTGCTCGAAACGGTCGATGCGGAAGTGACCGATCTCGGCGTTCTGCCGGACCGGACCGATGTGGTGAACCGGGTTTTGAGCGATGCCGCGGAAAGCCACCATGTGATCCTGACCACGGGCGGCGCGAGCCGCGGCGAGGAAGACCATATCGTCGATGCGGTGCTGCGCCTGGGCCAGCTCCATGCCTGGCAGCTTGCGGTCAAGCCGGGCCGGCCGCTCGCCTTTGCCACGCTCAGGGATGCGGTGTTCCTCGGCCTGCCGGGCAATCCGGTCGCGGCCATGGTGTGCTTCCTGCTCTACGCGCAGCCGATGTTCGCGTTGCTCCAGGGGGCCGACTGGCGTCCGCCATTGCGCTTCAGGGTGCCGGCCGGTTTCGAGGTCAAAAAGAAGAAGCCGGACCGGCGCGAATTCCTGCGCGGCTGGATCGAGCACGACGAGGCAGGCGGTCCAATGCTGGTGCATTATCCCCAGGACGGCTCCGGTCTGATCTCGTCCTTGAGGGCCGCCGACGGGCTGATCGAGATCGAGGAACCGGTGACCTCGGTCGCGCGCGGCGAGGCGTTGAACTTCATTCCGTTCACGGCGTTCGGTCTGGCGCCGAAATAGGGAGACACCCGATGTCTGCAACCGTGACCCCGCGAGACGTGCTGGACTTCTGGTTCGCCGCCGGCAAGGAGAAGTGGTTCGTCAAGGATGAGACGTTCGACCGCGAATGCGCGGTCCGCTTCCAGGCGGCCCACGAAGCGGCCAGGGACGGCGCCTGTGACGACTGGCGCGACAGCGCGCAGGGCTGTCTCGCGCTGATCATCCTGCTCGATCAGTTCCCGCGCAATATATACCGCGACAGCCCGGAGGCTTTCGCCGCCGATCCCAAGGCGCTGGCGCTGGCCAAGGATGTGGTGGCGCGGGGCATCGACGTGGAAGTCCCGGCCGATGCGCGCAAGTGGCTTTACCTGCCGTTCGAACATTCCGAGGAGATGATCGACCAGGAGCGCGGCGTTGAACTGTTCGAGCGCCTCGGCGACGAGGAAACGGCGAAATGGGCGCGG
>JBPCWF010000273.1:0-3482 GCA_051009775.1 Hyphomicrobiales bacterium
CTGTTCTCGCACCTGAGCGTCTGGCAGAACCTGTGGGTTGCGCAGAACGGCCTGGCCTGCGCGGAAAGCGGGGGGTTCCTGTCGCGCTGGCTGTCGGGCAGCCGCCGCGCGCGCGCGTCCGTGGAGGAACTGCTCGCCTTTTCAGGCCTTGCCGACAAACGGGACGAAATTGCCGGCAATCTCGCCTTCGGCGAGCAGCGGCGGCTGGAACTTGCCCGCGCGCTTGCGGCAAGACCGAAGCTGCTTCTGCTCGACGAGCCGGCGGCGGGCATGAACCTGGAAGAGGTGCACCAGCTGGACGAGCGCCTTCGGCGGCTGAACCAGGACGGCATCACGATACTCCTGGTCGAGCATGTCATGGAACTGGTCATGGGCGTGACCGACCGCATCGCGGTGCTCAATTTCGGCCGCAAGATCGCCGAAGGCTCGCCGGCGGAGATCCAGCAGAACCCGGATGTGCAGGTGGCCTATCTGGGCAGCTCTGGAAAGAAGACGTCCAAAGCCGCGAAGAACCCTGCGCCGGACATGGCCGCCGACGGCGACGAGGCGTGAGGCAGGCCATGCTCAAGGTCAGCGACATCGTCACAAGCTACGGCAAGATCGAGGCGCTCAAGGGGGTCACCCTGTCCGCCGCCGAAGGGCAGATCACCTGCCTGCTCGGCCCGAACGGGGCGGGAAAAACCACGTTGATGATGACCATTGCGGGCATCCTCAAGCCGAAGCGTGGCGCGATCACGCTCGGGGGTGCGGAGATCGCCGGGCGCACGCCGCGCCATATCGTCGAGCAGGGTATCGCGCTTGTGCCGGAAAACCGGCTGGTGTTCCCGGAAATGTCGGTTGAGGAGAACCTCAGGGCCGGCGCGTTCGCCCGTCCCGCGGGCGCTAAGGTCGAACAGGACATCGAGGCGATGTATGGCCGGTTCCCGCGCCTCATGGAGCGCCGCGATCAGTTCGCCGGAACGCTTTCGGGTGGCGAGCAGCAGATGCTTTCGATCTCGCGCGCGCTGATGGCGCGCCCGCGGTTCCTGCTCATGGACGAACCCTCGCTCGGCCTTGCACCGCTCATCGTCGAGGATATCTTCCGGATCGTCTCCGAGCTCAATGCGGAGGGCACGTCGATCTTCCTGGTCGAGCAGAACGCCCATATGGCGTTGCAGGTGGCGCATCATTTCTATCTCATGGAGCAGGGCCGCGTCGTGTTCGACGGCACGCCGGGCGAAATGGAAGAGGACGAGGTCATCAAGCGGGCCTATCTCGGCGCAAAACGCTGATACACAGGGTGTAGACAGCGCTGAAACCCATGATCGATTTCATACAGAACACCCTGGACGGCATCTTAATCGGCTCGTCCTATGCGCTGCTCGCCATCGGCTTCACACTGATCTTCGGCATCATGCGCCGGCTCAATCTGTCCTACGGCCCCTCGATCATGGTCGGGATCTTTGCCGGCACACTGCTTTATGCGGAGATCCAGGCCGGACTTGTGCTGGTCGCGCTGGCAACTGTGGGCGTGGCCGTTCTGGCGGGGCTCTATGTCGAACGCCTGTGCTTCCGGGCGATCCGGCAGGGGGCGGCGCTCGCCTCCATGGTGTCGAGCTTCGCGATCTGGATGCAGCTTGAAGAAATCGTCACCGTTCTGTTTCCCGAACGCACCTACGCCTTCCCGGGTCTCGGTGAGTTTTCGTTCACCGCCGGTCCGTTCTCGGTGCGCGGCGAGCACGCCGTCATGTTCTGTTGTGCGGCGATCGCCGTGATCGCGTTTCAATTCGTGCTCTACCGCACCCGCCTTGGCCTCGCCATGCGCGCCGTTGCCGAGAACCCGCTGGCGGCCAGGTTCATGGGGCTCAACACCGGTCTGATCGTGCTCATGGCCTTTGCGCTGGCCTCGGTGATCGGCGGCATCGCCGGGTTCCTGATCGCCGCGTCGAACGAACAGATCACCCCTCTGTTCGGCCTGTGGGCGACCTTCAAGGGTCTGATCGCCATGATGCTCGGCGGCATGGGCTCGATCCCCGGCGCCATCCTGGGCGGCCTGCTGCTCGGCGTCATCGAGACCCACAGCCTCTGGTATCTGGGCGCGGAGTATCGTGACCTTGTGGCCTACGGCGTTCTGTTCACCTTCCTGGTGTTCCGGCCGGGCGGCCTGCTTGGCCATGACCGGGCCGAGCGCGAGCGCCTTGCGGCGCGCCGGGTGTGACCATGGACCCCCATCTGATCCAGGTCCTGTCGAATATGGGCATGATTTCGTTCATCGCGCTGTCGGCCTATCTGCTGCTGCTGACGGGCGAAATCTCCTTCGGCCAGCAGGCGTTCTTCGCGATCAGCGCATATGCCTCGGGCATCGCCACCGCAATGTGGGGCTGGGGGTTTCTGGCCGCCGTCGTCTGGGGCGCGGGCGTTGCCGGCGCGGTCGCCTTCGCGCTCGCCTGGCCGACGCTCAGGCTGCGCGGGCTCTACTTCGCCGTCGGAACGCTCGCCTTCGCGGAGATGGTGCGGCTGGTGTTCGAGATCTTCCGCTACCAGATCGAAATCGACGGCGAGATGGTCGGGCCCAATGGGTCCGAAGGGTTCCGCGGCATCCGTTATATCTTTGAGGCGGATATCTCCAGCTTTCAGTACATGCTGATCATCTACGGCTTTCTCGCGCTTGTGCTCGCCTTCTTCTTCGTCATGGAGCGCACACGGCTCGGCACCATCTTCCGCATGCTCGGCGAGGATGAACTGCTGGCCGAGATGCAGGGCGTCAACCGAACCTTCTACAAGGTTCTGGCCACGGTCATCTCAGGCGTGATCGCCGGCATCGGCGGCGCGCTGTTCGCGCATATGAGCACCTATGTCGAGCCCAAAGTGTTCAACGTCATGCTCGGGGTGCACAGCCTTGCCTATGGGCTGATCGGCGGGCTTGGAACGGCCATCGGCCCGCTGATCGGCGTCGGACTCGATATCGGCCTGCTGGAGTCAACCCGCATGTTCACCGGCTACCGGATGATCGTGTTCGGCGGGCTCGTGGCGCTGCTCCTGATTTTCCGGCCCCGCGGTCTGCTCGACGAGGGGGCCGTCCATGCCCTGCGCCGGGGGCTGCGCAGGTTTGCGGGGCGCCGAGACGGCGGGCCGCGGCGGCCGCAGGCACAGGGTCCGGTCTGATGCTCGCGGTCGATGGTGTCAGCCGGCGCTTCGGCGCGCTTGAGGCCCTGAGCGGCGTTTCCCTGGAGGCCGGCGCCGGCGAAATGCTCGGGCTGATCGGACCGAACGGCTCGGGCAAGACCACCCTGTTCAATGTGATCAGCGGGCTATATACGCCGGACGAGGGACGCGTGCTGCTCGACGGCGAGGACGTGACGGGCCTGGCACCCGACCGGATCGCCGCGCATGGTCTTGCCCGCACGTTCCAGACGCCGCGGATCTACATGCGGATGACGCTCAGGGAGAATCTCGAGGCCGCGCTTCATGCGAGCTGCAGGGGAGGGTGGCGCCTGTCCGCC
>JBPCWF010000274.1:0-2891 GCA_051009775.1 Hyphomicrobiales bacterium
TGCGCGCCGGTCACCCTGAACGAACGCGTGGTCGAGCGGGTCAACGCGCGCAAGCATATCGAAGCCGGCATCGTGCCCTCGGGCTTCACACCCGGCGCCGGCCCGCGGATCCGTTCCAACTACTTCGATCTCGGCATGCTCATGGATTACTGGGGGCCCGACCGTCTCAACCACCACACCGAGGCCACCACCATGCTCTACGCGGCGCGCGAATGCGCCAGGGTGGTGCTCGGCGAGGGCCTCGACCCGGGCATCGCGCGGCACCGGTTGGCGAGCCGCGCGCTGCGGGCCGGCATTGAAGCCATGGACATGGAGCTTTACGGCGACCCGGCACACCGCATGACCAGCGTCACCGGCGTCTGGATCCCGGCCGGGGTCGACGGCGACAGGGCCCGGGCTGAAATGCTGCACGATTTCGGCATCGAAATCGGCACGTCCTTCGGGCCTCTGCACGGCAAGATCTGGCGCATCGGGACGATGGGCTACGTCTGCCGCAAGTCCAACGTGCTGCGATGTCTCTCCTCTCTTGAAGCGGTGCTGCGGCGCAACGGGCACGAAGCGCCGCCGGGCGCAGGTGTGGACGCGGCCTACGCGGTCTACGAAAACCCGCCCACGTAAAGGCTGGGCTCCAGATCCCGGGCCGGATTCTGAGCATCGAAATCGAAGCAGCAAACAAATGACTGAACCGTTCGCGCACTATTTCGTCACCGACATCGAATGTGACGGACCATCCCCAATGACAAATTCAATGCTGAGCTTCGCGACAGTGGTCGTCCGCGAGGACGGCGAGTTGTGCGGGGAGTTCGAAGCTGTTCTCCAGCCCCGCCCGGACAGGCAGCCAGATGAACGGACAATGGAGTTCTGGAGAACTCAGCCCGAGGCGTGGTCGGCAGCCACGTTAAATCCACAGCCTCCAAATGAAGTCATGGGCCGATTTGCCGACTGGGTTGAGAGCTACACTGGCAAGCGCTCGTTCGCGGCGCGGCCGGTCGTCTTTGATGGAATCTGGATAGACCACTATCTCAGGGACTTTGCGGACAGCTACCTGCTGGACGTTCCACATTGGGGGCGCAGCATATTCACCGCAGGCGCACTGGACATCGGCACCTACATCTCCGGAATTTTCAACCGCACCGATCCCCACACAGGTGACATCGAGTTTCCCGCGTCATGGCTGGGCAATCACGAACACACGCACCGCGCGATCGACGATGCGCGCGGATACGCATCGCTCCTCAGCAGGCTCTTGCTTCTGGCCGCTGGACAACCAGCGCACCCCGAAGATTTCATAGGCAACCGGCGGCAGGTCCAAGGGTTGTGAATGTCACTTCCCGGCACTCAACGCTCTTTCTCATGGGTGGACACGGGGAGCAGATGACCCGCAAGTGACCTGTCTTCTGGACTCTACAGGTCCAGATCCCCGTCGGCCAATGTGGCCCGGCGCTGGCGCTCGTCGAGAACCAGCAGCATGCGCGCCAGCTTGGCCTCGTCTATGTTCGACCAGCCCGCCGTAATGCGTCCGTCCTTCCACAGGATGCTCGTCGCCACCGCCTGGATCTCTCCGGCGTGTTCCAACCCACTCTGGAAGATCTCCGCCGGTTCGACGCCATGGAGTGTCACGATATCGGCCATTGTGCCTTTGCCTTTCGAGTTGCTGCACGGGAAGATACCTGACTGATTAACGAATGCGCGGCCCATCGCCTTGAGCGAGGTCAAGCCAAATGCGGACGTGGCCGAGCGGTCCGGTCAGGGAAAGATGGACCCCATCCGTGAGACGTCCGGCGGTTCTGCTAAAGTGGACCGGCAATCCGTCCCGCAACAGACAGGACCGACATGAAGATCTACTTCGCACCCGATACCCGCGCCGTTCGAATTGTCTGGCTGTTCGAGGAACTGGGGCTTCCATATGAGCTCGAACCCTTCACGCTGGGCGATCCGCGGATGCGTGCGCCGGACTACCGCAAAATCCATCCGATGGGGCGCGTGCCGGCGCTCGAGGATGACGGCGTAACAATCTTCGAGTCCGGCGCCATCGTGCAATACGTGCTGGCAAAATACGGCGGCGGCCGCCTCGTGCCGGAGGTCTCCTCGCCGGACTTCGGCCCCTATTTGCAATGGCTCCACTATGCAGAAGGCATGATCATGCCGCAGGTCAACATCATCGTCGTGGAGACGATCATCTTGCCCGAGGAGCGCAAAAGCCAGGTCAATGTCGATCGGGCAACGAAGCTCCTGAACGCCATGCTCGGAGCGGTGGATCAGCATATGGAGGCGCGCGCGTTCCTGGCGGGCGACTTCAGCGGCGCCGATATCATGACCGGCCACGCCTGCTCGGTTGCCGCGCGGCTGGGTGCGGATGTCTCCGACAAACCCAACGTTGCAGCCTATATCGAGCGCATCAATGCGCGGCCGGCCCTGCAGCACGCGCGTGCCGTGTGAGCGAAGACCGTCTCGGGCTGAAGGCGCTCCGGCATCATGAGACCTTCGATCTCCACGACGTAAAGCGATCCGCCGCCGATATCGACAATGACATGTAGAGCCCACCGGCCGGCTGCCCGATGAGGACCCGAACCCTCCGCCCCACACCCTTGTGATCAAAGGGTGACTGGAGCCCGCGAACCGGCTCGGCTAGGCTCGCGGCATGACAGGAATAATCATCATACGTCGGATCGGCGTCCTCGGTTGCGCCTGGTCCCTGGCGCTGGCTGTCGGCATCGCAACGCCCGCGGCGGATGCCCGGGCCCAGTCCGCGAAGATCAAGGTCACGCAGCTTTCCGACAGTGTGCACATGCTCAGGGGCAAGGGCGGCAATATCGCGGTGTCGGTCGGCGCCGACGGGGTGATCATGATCGACGATCAGTTCGCGCCTGCAAGCAAGGAGATCGCCAGGA
>JBPCWF010000275.1:0-3642 GCA_051009775.1 Hyphomicrobiales bacterium
GGCATGGAGGCCTTTGTCGAGCGCCGCGCGCAGCGGAAAGGCGGCATTGGAGAAATAGAAGTTGGAGAGCGGGCAGTGGGCGATGCCGGCTCCCCTTTGGCCGATGAGGTCCATGTCGCCGTCGCCGATGAAATTGGCGTGGGCCAGCACCGTGTGCCGGGTGAGCAGGCCGAAACCGTCTAGGCTTTCCGTGTCCGACTTGCCATGGCGCTTGAGGACGAAGTCGTGTTCCCAGTCGCTTTCCGAGCAATGGGTCTGAACGTGGCAGTGATGATCCCTGGCGATCGCGCCGAGGCCTTCGAGCGCTTCATCCGTGCAGCTGGGGATGAACCGGGGCGTCACCACCGGGCGCACCAGATCGCGCTCGTTGCCGGGCAGGCCGCGCACGAAGTCGATCAGGTGCACGTTGTCGTGCAGGGCCTGTTCGGCGGAAGCGTCGCGGTAATAGTCCGGGCACTCGGCCGGATCGTCCATCACCACCTTGCCGACCAGCGCGCGCTGGCCGTGCTCCAGACAGTGGCGCGCCAGGTGCTGGGTCGCCGGCAGATGGGCGGTCGCGAAATAGACCGCCGTCGTGGTGCCGTTGGCTAGGAGCGAGGGCACGAGCGAGCCATAGACCCGGTCGGCGAAGGCGAGGTCGGCATATTTCGCTTCGAGCGGAAAGGTGCAGATCTGAAGCCAGTCATAGAGCGGCAGGTGCAGGGCCTTGCCGAGCTGCGGCCATTGCGGCGCGTGGATGTGGAGGTCGACCAGACCGGGAAGGAGATACTGGTGCGGGCTCAGTTCAAGGAGGCCGCCGCGCCCGCGGGCTTGCGCCACGGCCTGGTCGTAACTCTCGTCTCCGGGGGAGGTCACATCGGCGATGACGCCGTCATCGCCGACCGTGATCAGTGCGTTTTCCAGAACCTCGATCTCGCCCGCCTCGGGCGTGTGCATGAGCGTGCCGAGGATCTTGAGGTCGGTCATGGGCTGGGCGCTCCCGTCACTCCGGCAACGCGCCTTCCACCCCCTCGACATACCACTTGAAGCCGAGCAGGGCGCCATCGTCCATGGTCTCGCCCGCGGCCACCTTGACCGCGCCGCTCTGGTCCTTGATCGGGCCCTGGAACGGATGCATCTCGCCGGCCGCGATTGCCGCGCGCCTGGCCGCGACGAGGTCCTTCACATCCTGCGGCACGGCGGCGTTCATGGCGGTCAGGTCGATCATGTCGCGTTTGAGACCACCCCAGACGTTTTCCGAGGCCCATGTGCCTGCCATCACCGCCTTGGCCATGTCGGTGTAGAACCCGCCCCATTTGTAGCCGACCGAAGTGAGGTGCGCCTTGGCACCGTAGCTCGACATGGCCGAACCGACCCCGATCGCCCACACGCCCTTGGCGTCCGCCGCCTGGATCGGCCCGCCGGA
Organism: Hyphomicrobiales bacterium; assembly: GCA_051009775.1. Lineage (GTDB taxonomy): Bacteria > Pseudomonadota > Alphaproteobacteria > Rhizobiales > JAJFHB01 > JBPCWF01. The sequence continues at coordinate 1,406 of JBPCWF010000275.1, forward strand.
ATCGGTGAACTGCGAGATCACGTCGGCGCCTTGCGAGATCATGGCGTCTGCCGCGTCGCGTTCCTTGCCCGGGTCGTACCAGGACGAGATCCACACCACCTTGACCCTGGCCTGCGGGTTGACGCTGCGCATGCCGAGTGTGAACGCATTGATACCGCGGATCACTTCGGGGATCGGGAACGAGGCAACGAAGCCGGCGACGCCCGACTTGGACATCCTGCCCGCGAGCACGCCGGAGAGATAGCGCGCTTCATAGGCGCGCGCATGATAGACGCCGACATTCTTCGCAAGCTTATAGCCGGTCGCATGCTGGAACATGGTGCCGGGCGCGGTGCCCGCGACCTTGACCGTCGGGTTCATGAAGCCGAAGGAGGTGGTGAAGATCAGCTTGTGGCCATTGCTGACCAGCTCCCGCAGGATGCGTTCGACATCGGCCTCGGTCGCGCTCTCGATATAGGTCGTTGAGACCTTGGCCCCGAGCGCCGCCTCCATCTCCAGCCGGCCGGCATTATGCGCGAAGGTCCAGCCGGCCGATCCGACCGGCGAGTTGTAGATGAAGCCGACCTTCAGCGGATCTTCCGCCTGCGACGGCGCGATCGTGCCATGCAGAAACGCGACAAGCGCGATCGTGCACAGAATTGCTTTCAGGATCTTGTTGGTGTTCATTGCCGGACCTCCCTGATGGTGTTTATGCCAACCCCCGGATGCGGTCGTTCTTTGCCGCTGGCGTCCCGCGATCCTAGCACACCTGGTTTCGGCCTCCTGGTCCTGTCAACCAGTTGCTGCGCTTGGATGCAAGTGGGGCTAAGCTTGAGCCCGAGAGCAAACGAAAAGAGGGAGGGCCAGGCCCCATGGCCAAGAAAGTGATCATCACCTGCGCGGTGACCGGATCGATCCACACACCGACCATGAGCGAACACCTGCCGATCACGCCGAACGAGATCGCGGATGGTGCGATAGGTGCTGCTGAGGCGGGTGCTGCGATCCTCCATCTCCACGCCCGCAACCCGGAAGACGGTCGGCCGACGCCGGACCCGGACGTCTTCATGCAGTTCCTGCCGCGCATAAAGCAGTCGACCGACGCGGTGGTCAACATCACCACCGGCGGCGGCCCGGCCATGACCATCGAGGAACGGCTGGCGGCGCCGAGACTGGCCAAGCCGGAGGTCTGCTCTCTCAATATGGGATCGATGAATTTCGGCCTGTTCCCCGCCGCGGGGCGTTTCAGCGAGTGGAAATACGACTGGGAGCCCGCGCATCTCGAAGCCAGCAGGGATTATGTTTTCAAGAACACCTTCGCCGATATCGAGGAGATCCTGACCACCGGCAACAGCTTCGGCGCCCGTTTCGAGATGGAGTGCTACGATGTCGGCCATCTCTACACCGCAGCTCATTTCGTCGACCGCGGCCTCGCCCGCACGCCGATATTCCTGCAGTTCGTCATGGGCATTCTGGGCGGCATCGGGCCGGACCCTGAAAACCTCGTGCATATGAAGCGCGTCGCCGACAAGCTGTTCGGCACCGACTACGAGTTCTCCGTGCTCGGCGCCGGCCGTCATCAGATGAGCCTGGTGACGACCTCGGCGATCCTCGGCGGCCATGTCCGTGTCGGCCTCGAAGACAGCCTCTATCTCAAGAAGGGCCAGCTTGCGCGCAGCAATGCCGAACAGGTGGCGCTCGCCCGGCAGATCATCGAAGGCCTGTCGCTCGAAGTTGCCTCGCCCGACGAGGCGCGCACCGCGCTCGGCCTCAAGGGCGGCGACGCGGTCGGCTTCTGACATAGCCATGCGTTCGGGCGCCCCGCATCTTCCGGCAGCCGGGTCACCGGTGCTGCTGCCGAGCCTTGCCGTCCTGATCTTCATGCTGCTTCTGCCAGGGGCCGCACTGGCCGGCGACCGGTGCCGCGGCGGGCCGGCGCTCGAGCCGTTCGAGCGCGGTGCCGGAATGGGATACCGGACCGCCGGCGGCGAGGTCGTCCTCGCGCCCCGCTTCGCCATGGCGCTGGAATTTTCGCCGCAGTGCATTGCCGCGGTGGTGGACGATCGGGGCTGGGCCTATATCGATCCCGCAGGCGCCGTTCTCGTCCGTCCGCATGTTGTCGACAACGGCCCGGATCCGTTTCGCGACGGCCTGGCGCGATACAGCGATGATGGCAAATTCGGGTTCATCGACACATCGGCCCGTGTCGTGATCGAGGCGCGCTTTGCCTATGCGGAACCGTTCGACCGCGGTTACGC
>JBPCWF010000276.1:0-3018 GCA_051009775.1 Hyphomicrobiales bacterium
TTGGCGGCGGCGACGGCGGCCGGCGTGTTGGCGATCGACAACCTGGACGGCACCATCACCCTCACCTGGGACGAGAACGCCGACAGCTTTTTCGATGTCGATCTGACGGCTTTCGACGATAACGCCACCGAGGACACGGAGAGCCTGACCTTCACTTTGAGCGATGCGAGCGTTCTCAGTGGCGAGGCAACGATCGACCCGGCAAAGACGGCCGCGACCCTCAACATCGAGGAAGACGAGATCGTCGTGTTCGGCGCGCAAGTGATCACCAATTCCAACGCTTCGGAACCATTTGACCAGATTCTTCTGCTGAATATCTCGGATATCAACGGGATCCTGCCACGGGAAGATAGCGGCATCGCGTCCATCCAGCTCGACCTTTCGGAGGAGGGCCAGCAGGGCTTCTTCCCCTTTGACGACAATGGGGGCGACACCAATCCGGTGATCATCGAGACCGATGTCGAGACTGCGATCACCCTCAAGTACATCCAGGGTGCAGCTCAATTCAACCTGACCGACTTCAACCTGCTGGACGACACCCAGACCTCGGTTCTGGCCGTTCAGGACACGGGCAATGTCCAATTCTCCGACGGACAGGGCTCTGGCGCCCAGGCGGCGATCTGGCTCTTGACCCCGGACGCGATGAGCCCATCGGGCGTGGCCGTCTCGGATCCGATCGAGGTCTTCATCTCGTTCAACACCGGCGGAACCGGGCTGAATGAGATCGTGCTCGACTCCAGCAGCTCGAACACGTCGTTCGATTTGGACCTTGGCCTGCTGTCCCTGGTCGATGATGTAACGACACCGAATGATGGAACAACCACCTTCTTCGACGAGGACCTGTTCGGTGACACGGACTCAATCGACATCTCCGGCAGCCAGGGGAGCGAGGCCAACAACCTAACCCTTTCGGCCCAGGACGTGATGGATCTGCAGGAGCCAGATCTCACACCGGAGGTCTTCATCATCGGCGATTCCAACGATTCGGTGGAGCTGTTCGACAGCGACGGCATCGGCAATGGAACCGACTGGATGTCGGGCGCGAGCGCTGGCGGCTTTACTGCCTACACCTTCGGCAGCGTCACGGTGCAAATCGACGACGACTTGACGGTTTCTGTCGTCGACTAACCTGCGGTCAGGGACAATTTCCCGGGGGCGGGGGCCGGGCTCTCCGCGCTTTTTCTTTCAGAGCTGGCGGGCGAACGGGCCGGCACGAGGCCGCGCCCACGTGCGCAGAGGACGCTTCAGAGGTTCGTCAGGGCCTCTTCGGCCGCGTATTCATCGTCTTCGGCCCTTGCGTGAGACTCGGCGCCCTTGTCCTGCGCGGCCTGCTGGTCCTGGACCCTGCGGGCGGTTTCGGTGAGCTGCTGGAGCATCTGCTGGAGCCCGGCGACCGGCAGGAAAAGGGTTCCCACCGGTTGCGGCACGAGCTTTGCCTCGCCGACCGTGTTGCGACGCAACTGAACCAGTTCCAAGCGCGCAACCCCATTGCTGATGGCAATGGAATTGACGCCGTCGGCGAAGATCTCGGTCATGGGCCTCTCCTTGCCTGGTAACTCCTGGTCGGGCGGGCGACTCGCGAGCGGGGGGCGAGTCTAGCGGGGCAACCGCGGCGGGCAAAGCCTTCGCTCAGGCGGATCACCGCGCGGCGAGCAGCAGCTGGTTCATGAGCGCGAGCGAGGGGGCTCCGGTGAGGTTCAATCCCCGATCCGCTTCGAACGCCCGGATCGCCGCGCCGCGCCGGGCTTTCATTGCAGCGGCGCTGCCTTCCGTCAGGTAGCCGAGTCGCGCCAGCAACTGGTCGATCGTGCCCTGGGGCAGGCTGGCAGCCGGGCTTCCGGTGCCGGGCGGGCGGCCGCTTTGCCAGACGCGGCCGACCTGCGCGAGGGCGCGACGTGCCTGAGGCTCGGCGCCGTCGTGGAACGCCGTCATGGAGATGCCCGCGCCGACCTGGCGGCCATCCAGCTTGAACAGGTGGACTTCCATGGCGATCACGTGCACCTGGTCGCCGGCGAACAGCAGCAGCGGCGATCCCGAATCGCCATGATAGACGGCGCAGTCGTGCACCAGGCCGTGGCCGCCGGCGAAACGCCGCAGCACCTGGCAGCCGGGATTCGCCGTCATGGCATGGGCGCGGCCGCTGCGATATCCGGCTTGCAGTATTTGCCGCTGGCCGGAAACCAAGGTCTGCAGCGTGACCGAGTTCAAGGCCATCAGGCCCAACCAGCCGGCCGAATGGCCGATGGGATCCTGCAGGGTGAGCAGAGCCCAATCGTGAATCGTATTGTTCGTGTTGCGGCGGGCGGCGACGTCGAAGCGACCGGAGGTCTCGTAACCCGTCACCTTGGAGTGGATGAGGAATTGGTCGCGCTGGTAGCCTGCCACGAAATGAAGCTCGTTGGCGCCGCGCCAGCGCCCTTCGGTGAAGTCGTAGAGACAGTGCGCCGCGGTCATGACATGGCGCGGTCCCAGCAGAAAGCCGGTGCAATAGCCGCGACCGCCGGCATTGACGCGGCCGATGGCGCTCCAGGGATACTCCATTGCCTCGACGATGACGCGCCCGTCGTCTGGGCTGTCCGCCGGGACGGGCGTGGGCAAGGCGGTCAAGACGAAAACCGTAAGCGCGGCCGCCAAGGCGCCGCGCCGAGCCGACTCGGAAATCCTGTGGCCGCCCCGTCCCATGAGATGGGCAATCAATATCGAGACTTGGTGAAAGTCCTGCAGGAACCGACGGGACTGCGGCGGCTGTCTCATGAGGTTTCGACGCCGGCGACGAGCTTTTCTCCGACAGCCGATTGCACGACGGTGCAAAGGGCGGACACAACGTCGGAATCGTAGCGGCTGTCGTTCTGCTGAAGAATTGCAAGCGCCGCCTGCGGATCGATACCGCGCCGGTAGGAGCGGGGCTCGATGCGGGCACAGAACACATCGCAGGCACCGAGAATGAGGCCGGTACGCGAGATCGCGCCGGCGGCCAGGCCGTCGGGGTAGCCGGTGCCGTCCAGTCTTTCGTGCATC
>JBPCWF010000277.1:0-3654 GCA_051009775.1 Hyphomicrobiales bacterium
GCAGAAAGCGATCGCCGCGTACAAGCTTGGGGGCGAACAGCTGTTCTTTCCGAACGCGCGAAACGGTCAGAGCTGAACACAAAGACCTTAATCACAAGGCGGGGCGTTTGCAGCGGAGAACGCACCACCGGCCGGCAGGAGCCGGGCGGGAGAAGAGCAAATGCGTATGAGTACGGTGAATTTTGGGGCGGCCAGCGTGTTGGCGTCGAACGACGAGCATATGTTCTCGGTCGGCAATAGTTGCCGAAGCCGCTCAAACTGCTGCTCCGTAAGCCAAAAAACAGTGATCATCCAAGTTCTCCTTCCAGAGACCTTGAATCACCGTTCGCCACAAAATGGAACCCGTTTTATGGGTCCTGACCCTAAAGCTGGCCCAGGACCTGGTCCGCGGAGCTGACGTCCGCCTCGCCCGCTTGGGGCTCGACATTGAGTGCCTCGACCACACCGTCACTGACGATCATGGAGAAGCGCTGCGACCTCAGGCCCATGCCGAAGCCGCTGGCATCGAGTTCGAGGCCGGCCGCCTTGACGAACTCGGCATTGCCGTCGGCCAGAAACTTGACCTTGCCTTCCGCGCCGGACTGCTTGGCCCAGACGTCGAGCACGAACACATCGTTGACCGACAGGCAGGCGACCGTGTCGACGCCCTTGGCCTTGATCGCGTCGGCATGTTCGACGAATCCCGGCAGATGCTTGAGGTGGCAGGTCGGCGTGAACGCGCCCGGAACTGCAAACAGGACGACCTTATGGCCGCCGAACAGTTCCGACGTGGTCGCCGGCTGCGGCCCCTCCGCCGTCATGGTGGTCAATGTCACTTCGGGCAGCTTGTCTCCGACCTTAATCATTACGCAACGCCTCCAAGGGGTTTGGTTGTTGGCTTCGGAGCGCATCTGAGATGCGCCCGTCGGCATTTGACGATGATCCGCGGCGGCCCGACCCGGTGGTCCGGCGCCTGTCTCTCGCTCGCGGTGAAGAACAGGATTTATTGCAGTAGCCAGGTTTGCGCAAGCCGCTTGTCGCCGTCGACCACCACGAAGCGAAGCTCTCCGCTCTTAAGCGCCGCATCGCCGGCGCTGCTGTCGACGGGAATGCGAAAGCGCTTCCGGCCGCCGACATCGGAAGCGGTTTCCGCCGGCACGCCGAAAAACAGGCTCTGGTCGCCCTCGACAAACAGGTCCATGGGCCGTGCCGGATCCTCGCAGGTGACATCGACAATCAGCTCCGGGCGCTTGCCCGTGCGGTCGACCGTCACCGCGGCGACCTTGAGACCGCTGACCTCTTCGGGCGGTTTGGGCACCAGGCGCATATAACGCGCAATCTCTGCCGCATGACGCGGCCAGACGGACTGCATGGGGATGTCGAGGCTCAGGTCGGCCTGCACGGGAACGCAGACGTCGGCGCACACCGCGTAGTTGAGGTTCATCTTCACCGTGAGCGGTTTGGTGCCGTCTCCCGGCATGACCACCAGGGGAAACAGGACTTCGTCCTTGTATCCGATATTGTCACCGAACTGGTCACGGAACCGGCTCGGCGTCGGCCACAGAACGTCGATATCGCGCACATTGGCGGACCGGCTCCAGTTGAAATCCGGAGGCACCCCGGAGTCGCCCGGCACGCGCCAATAGGTCTTCCATCCCGGGCTCAGCTTGACCTGAACGCCCATCTCAACGGCGCCGTCGGCTCGGACAATTCCGCGCACCATGCGCACTTCACTGTGGGTATAGCGCACCCATTCGGTGGCCTGCGGAGACGCAACGGCCGGCGCCGGCGCAAGCGCCAGAACGGCGTAAACCATTGAACAAAATCCGAGAATCTGGCGCATTGCCGTCAGTTCCAGTCCGTCCCGTTTCGCGCTGGGCGCAAGCTTACCCCAGCACAGGGTGTCATGTCCGCGCCCTGCCGGTCAAACCATGTCACGGTTTTGTCAGGCCGCCCGTGCAATTGACCACGTTGTTCTTTCCTCCGTGTAGATTAGTGGGTAGGCTTTGGTGGCAGGTTAATATCAGTGGTCGGTGAATGAGCGAACAGGACGACGCCAGCTATTTGGACGGGCAGATGCTGATTGCGATGCCTGGAATCGGTGACCCGCGGTTTGACCGTACTGTGATCTACCTGTGCGCCCATTCTGCCGAAGGCGCCATGGGAATCGTGGTCAACAAACCCGCAGACAATATCGACTTTTCCGATCTCCTGGAGCGCCTCAACATCATCACGGACGATGAGGCCATCAACCTGCCGACGCAGGTTATGGAGCTTCCGGTGCATTTCGGCGGACCGGTCGAGATGGGGCGCGGGTTCGTGTTGCACACGGCGGACTATTTCGCCTCGGACTCGACCCTGCCGATCGATGAATTCATCGGCCTCACGGCGACGCTGGACGTGCTGCGCGCAATCGCGGCAGGCGAAGGGCCCAGGCAGGCGCTGCTGGCGCTCGGCTATTCCGGCTGGGGTCCGGGTCAGCTCGAGAAGGAGATCTTCGCCAATGGCTGGCTGCATTGCGAAGCCGACGAGGATCTGATCTTCGGCACCAATCTCAACAAGAAATACGAAGAGGCGCTGGCCAAGCTCGGCATCTCCATGACCATGCTGTCGAGCGACGCCGGACACGCCTGAGATCCTGTAGGATCAGGTCTCGGCGGAAGTAGAGTTCTATCGTCCGCGCCTGAGCAGTTTCGCCAGCTTTGACGGCTTCTTGCCCCCGGCCCCATCCTTGCCTTTGCCGCTCTTGCTCGCGGCCGCGATCGTCTTGGCCAGACGCTCTTCTTCCAGAGCATCGGAGTTCGGGTCCGCCCCGCCGCCTTCCGCATTCCCCGTGGCGTCGGGTTTTGCTGGCTTGGGCTCGGGAGGCGGAGCCACCTCGGCACGCGCCGGTTCCGGCTTGGGTTTCGGTGCCGCCCCGCCGCTGCCATTGGCCGCCCCCTTGCGCGGTTTCGGTTCCGGCGCGCCGGCCTCGGGCCGCGGCGACAGAACACTCGCCAGTTGCCGCGCCATCTGAAGAACGGAATCGTGCTCGGGCACATCGCCCGGAATGATCTGATCGCCCCCGGCCGGAGGGGCAAGCGGCGGTTCCGGCGCCGCCGGTTTCGTTTCGGCGGGTGGCGCCGGCGGCTTGGTCTGCTCGGGCGGGTCCCGATCGGCATTCGCATCCAGCCTGGCAGCCGCCGCAGGTTTCTCGGGCGGCGGTGGTGCCGGCTTTTCGGCCTTTGACACGACCGCGGCCGGCGGGTTCGGTGCGGCCGGCTCCGTGGCAGGTTCGGTCGTTCTCGGCACCACCGGCGGCGCGACGGGCGGTTCCTTCGGCCTCGGCATGATCGGGGACGCAACCGGTGCCGGCGGCGGTTGTTTCGGTTTCGGCTCGGCCGGAGGTTCGGGCGGCGCCGGCGGTACCGGCGGCACGGCCACGAGACGCGGCTCTTCCGGCGGTGCGGGCCGCACGACGGGCGGTGCTTTTGCAGGCGGGGGCGGCGGTGGCGATGGCGCCGCCGCTTCGGGCAGGACCGGCTTCGGCCTCGCATCGGCGGGAGGCGCCATCTCACGGCGCGCCGCCGGTCGATCGATCGGCGGCCGTTCGCGCGCAACCTCGCGCACCGGTGCAGCGGGTTCGTCGGCCCATGTCGGGGCTATGCTCTCCGTCTCCGCCATTCTTTCGGCCGC
>JBPCWF010000278.1:0-5222 GCA_051009775.1 Hyphomicrobiales bacterium
CGCCGTGAAGGCGCATATCGAATCCATCGTCGCCGAGGGATAAAGACGGAATGTCGATCAGAACGTCTCAACTGGAAAACGGTCTGCGTGTCGTGTCGCACGAGATGCCGCATCTGCACACGGTTTCCCTCGGGGTCTGGGTCAATGCGGGCGCGCGCAACGAGGCGGTCGACCAGCACGGCATCTCGCACTTTCTCGAGCATATGGCGTTCAAGGGCACGCGCCGGCGCAATGCCCTGCAGATCGCCGAGGAAATCGAGTCCGCCGGCGGCGATATCAACGCCGCGACGGGCATGGAGACCACGGCCTATTTCGCCCGGGTTCTGAAAGGCGACCTGCCGATCGCGCTCGACGTTCTGTCCGACATTCTGATCGAGCCGATGTTCGATCTGCGGGAGATGGAGCGCGAACGCCAGGTCATCTGTCAGGAGATCGGCGCCGCTCTCGACGCGCCGGACGATCTGGTGTTCGATCTGGTCCAGAGCTGCGCCTATCCCGAACAGCCGCTCGGCCGGCCGATCCTGGGCACCATAGAGTCGGTGTCCGGTTTCTCGCCCGACTGCATCGTCGGCTACCGTGATTCGCACTACGGTGCGCCCTCGATGGTGCTGAGCGCGGCCGGCGCGGTCGATCACGACGATCTGGTGCGCCAGGCGGAGGATGCCTTCGGACGGCTGCCCGGGCACACCGCCGGGCAATCGGCTGGCGGCGCCTATCGCGGCGGTTTCGACTGTGCCGAAAAACCGCTCGAGCAGACCCATGTGGTGCTTGCCTTCAAGGCGCCGGGCTACACCGAGGACCAGTTTTATGCGCTCCAGGTGTTCTCCAGCGTGCTCGGCGGCGGCATGTCGTCCAGGCTGTTCCAGGAGATCAGGGAAAAACGCGGTCTGTGCTACTCGATCGGCTCGTTCACCTCGGCCTACAAGGACACCGGGCTGTTCGGCGTCTATGCGGCGACCAGCCCCGACCTGACGTCGGAGCTGCTCACGGTCCTGACCGGCGAACTCGGTGTCTTGTCCGGCAATGTCGGCGAGGACGAGACCGCCCGCGCCCGCGCGCAGCTCAAGGCCGGATTGATGATGAGCCTGGAGAGTTCCTCGATGCGCGCCGATCAGGTTGCACGCCAGCTGCTGGCCTTCGGCAGGGTCCTTACGGTCGAGGAGATCAGCGGCAAGGTCGACGCGGTCGACAGTGCCGCCGTGTCCGGATTGGCCGACGCTCTACTTTCCGGTGCGAAACCCGCTTTTGCCGCCGTCGGTGCGCTCAATCAGGTTGCATCCTATGACCATATCGCGGCACAATTTGCGTGAACACCGGCCAGAATCGCCGGCAGACCCTAACCGATAGAGGCGAGCCACCAGAGAGTAACCATGGTCTTCCTGCGCAGCGTCCCATCGATCGAGACCGGACCGGTCATTTACGGCAGGGAGGTCACGTTGCGTGCGCCGCAGATGTCCGACTACCAGCAATGGGCCGAGTTGAGACAGCAGAGCCGCGATTTTCTGGTGCCGTGGGAGCCGACCTGGCCGCAGGACGACCTGACCAAGAGCGCGTTCCGCCGGCGCATGCGACGTTATCAACAGGATATGCGCGACGACCGGGCCTATCCGTTCTTCGCCTTCCGGAACGCCGATGACCTTCTGGTCGGCGGCCTGACGTTGAGCAACGTCAGGCGCGGCGTCGCCCAGGCCAGCTCGCTCGGCTACTGGGTCGGCGCGCCCTATGCGCGCAACGGCTACATGTCCGCCGGGGTCGCGACCATCATTCCGTTTGTATTCGACCAGCTCGGTTTGCACCGGCTGGAGGCAGCCTGCCTGCCGACCAACGAGGCTTCAATCCGCCTGCTCAAGAAGAGCGGATTCATCCAGGAGGGCTACGCGCGGCGCTATTTGAAGATCAATGGCGTCTGGCAGGATCACTTGTTGTTCGCGTTGCTGTCTGGAGACGCATTGCCATAAACGGGGGCGTCCGTTAAGCGGCGTTGAGAGTTGAGTGGCCGCGTAATTTGCCCGAGGCGAGTTCGCCTAATGCTGGCCGGGACTTGTTTTCCCCTTCGGGCGGCTGTACCAAGTATTTCGAAGCGAAGTGACCCGAGGTTATTTGAGTGTTGATCCTGCGTGCACTCTTTCTGGTTGCAGTATTCTGCCTGTCGATTGTTTCGGCAAGCATTTCTGCTGATGCGCGGGATATTATCAATGCGCCGTTCGATCCGGTCAGCATCGATATCTTGAAAGTCACCGAACAGATTCAGAATACATCCAGTGAAACGGATGTGGAAACCGCCCCCGGTGCCAATGGTGCGGCGGCAGGGGCCATGCGCCTGTCCGCGCGCGCCAGGGGACCGATCTACCGCTGGCTGGTGTTCTCGATCCGGAACTCCAGCCCGATCCCCCAGGACTATGTCATCGTCTCGCAAAGAAGGTCTTTCGTCGGCTCGGGCATTCTGTGGCCCCAGTTCGGGGTCCGGCAGATCGTCGACGCGCAGGCCTCGCCGGGGCTGCCGCCGAGCGTCGAGTCGACACGCACGGCGGATGCCTATTCGTTCAGGCTTGAAGCCAACCAGACCGTGACTTACGCGCTCGAGGTCTCCGGGGCGTGGCCCGACAACCTGAACCTCTGGCAGCGCAACGCGTTCGACCAGCGCAGCCAGCAGATATCGTTCTATCACGGCCTGCTGCTCGGCATCGCCGCACTGGTCGCGATCTACATCTCCAGCCTGTTCATCATCCGACGCCAGGTCATGTTTCCGGCCGCCGCCCTGTTCGCCTGGGCCGGGACGGCCTTCCTTGGCATCGAATTCGGCTATCTGCCGGTCCTGATCGACGTGACGGTCGGCGTCGAGATCAAGATCAGGGCGATCGTAGAGGCGGCCATGGTGTTCGCCCTGTTCGTCGCGCTCTATACCTTTGTCGATCTGCGCAAACGTATTCCCATTGTGGGCTACGGCGTGCTGCTGGTGATCGCCGGCTGTGCGGCGTTGCTCGGTTTCGCCTACCAGGATCCGATGCGGGCGGCCGGTCTAGCGAGACTGATGATGCTCGTTGCGGGTCTGGGCGGGCTCGCGGTCGTTGTCGTCCTGTCGCGCCGCGGGGTCATTCGCGCCCAGGTCGCATTGTCGTCCTGGCTGCTGATCGGCCTGTGGAGCATGCTGGCCTTCCTGGCCGCGCTTGGTGCGGTTCAGCACGACATGATTGGGCCGGGGCTGGCGGCGGGCCTCGTTCTGGTCAACCTGATGGTCGCTTTCACGGTCACGCAATACGCCTTCGACGCGGGCGTGATCTCCAGCCGGTTCTTCGAGGACTCAGGCCGGCGGGCGCTGGCGCTTGCCGGCTCGGAGCAATGCGTCTGGGACTGGCGCGAGGACCAGGGCTGGCTCTATATCGGCCCGGAGCTGGAGCGCACCCTCGGCCTCAAGGCCGGCATGCTGGCGACCGCCGGATTGAAGGGCTGGCTCGAGCTGATGCATCCGGGCGACCGGCCGGCCTATGTCGCCGCCGTCGAGGCGGCGATCCAGCGTGGCCGGGGCACGTTCGCCCAGGAGTTCCGCCTGCGCCGCAAGGACGGCACCTACCGCTGGTATCAGTTGCGCGCGCGTGCGCTTCCCGGAGAGCAGGGCCGCGCTGGCCGCTGCATCGGCACGCTGGCCGATATCACCACCGAAAAGCGGTCCGAAGAGCGCATGCTCTACGACGCGGTTCAGGACCGGCTCACCGGCCTGCCCAACCGCGCCCTGTTCATGGACCGCCTCGAACGGTCGATGCGGCACGCCCAGGCGGATGACAGATACAAGCTGTTCGTCGCGGTCATCGACATCGACCGGTTCAAGAACGTCAATGACGGCCTTGGGCATTCGATCGGCGACAGCCTGCTTCTGACCATGGCGCGCCGGCTTCAGAATTTCGTCGGCCCGGAAGATACGCTGGCGCGGCTGGCCGGCGACCAGTTCGCGATGATCATCAATGCCGGCCGTCCGGAACGCGGCGTCCGGGACCTTGCGGAACAGATCCGCCAGGCGATCGCGCGGCCGGTCGAACTCGACCCGCGCGAAGTGTTCCTGACCGCCAGCATCGGCGTTTCGGAATATATGCGCGATATCACGCAGGCCGTGGACGTGCTCAAGGATGCGGAAATCGCGCTCTACGAGGCCAAACGCCGCGGCAAGAACGCCATCGAGTTCTTCCGTCCGACGATGCGTGACGACCGGTCCAAACTGATCGAGATCGAATCGGATCTTCGCCGCGCTCTGGAGCGCAACGAAATCGAGGTCGCGTACCAGCCGATCTACAATATCGATACCGAGAAACTGTCCGGTTTCGAGGCGCTGGTGCGCTGGCGCCATCACAAGCACGGGCTGCTCGGGCCCGACGAGTTCATCGGCATCGCCGAAGAGACCGGCATCATCATCGAGCTCGGCCATTACGTCATGAGCGAGGCGGCGCGCCAACTCGGCATCTGGCAGCGTGTGCTGAGACCGGCCGATCCGATCTTCGTCAGCGTCAACCTGTCCGGCCGGCAGGTGCTCGATCAGAATCTGGTGGACGACGTCAAGACCATCATGAGCCGCGAAGACGTGATGCCGGGCAGCCTCAAGCTCGAGCTCACGGAATCGCTGGTGATGGAAAACGCCGAACTTTCCGCACAGGTCCTGCAGAAACTGAAAGATCTCGGCGTGGCGATCCTGTGCGACGACTTCGGCACCGGATACTCGTCGCTGTCGAACCTGCAGCGCTTCCCGTTCGATACGCTGAAGATCGATCGTTCCTTCATCCATGCCGACCCGGAAGACGACGCGGCCATGGTGATCCTGGAATCGATCATCATCCTGGCGCACGACCTTGAAATGCAGGTCGTCGCGGAAGGCGTGGAGAACAAGGAACAGCTCGAACGCCTGCGCGAATTTGAGTGCGACCTCGCCCAGGGCTTCTATTTCGGCGAGCCGCTGGTTGCCCGCGCCGTGATCGATGCGCTGGGCGGCAAGCCTCATGTTGCCGAGCCGAAACGCGGCAGGGGATCGCGCGGCTTCATCGGCCGGCTCATGCGCGCCGGCGTGGCGGTGCCGGATGCGGAGGTCGTCGAGCCGGAGATCGACGTGCCGCCACGGGCGCCGAGCGAGCCGGAGGAAGCGCCAAGGCCGGTCGGCCAAACGCTGCGCGAACGTGCGGCCGAAAGAATGGCGGAGACGGAGAGCACAGCCCCGGCATGGGCCGACGAGCCCGCTGCAC
>JBPCWF010000279.1:0-6955 GCA_051009775.1 Hyphomicrobiales bacterium
TCGGCAAGGTCGCCGGTGGCGCGGATTTCGGCTGAAAGCGTGACGCCGCCCAGGAACATGGCGTTTTCGTGGGATCCGTTGATCGTCTCGACGACTTCCGGTTCGCGCGCCCAGATCAGGACGTCGCGTCCGGCCCGCGCGGCAACGGTGGCCAGCGCCGTTCCCCAGGCGCCGCCGCCGACAACTCCGATGCTGTTCACCTGACTGTCAGACATGACGCGGCAATGGTTCGGGCTGCTTGCATGCCCTTCCGTATCACTTCAGAGGGCAGCGGCTCAATCATTTAGGCTTTCACGCCGGCCCCGGGAGCCGGCTCCGCATCCGGGTCGAGCGGCCAGCGGGCGCGGGGGACGGCATCGAGGCCGTCGGTCAGGCCTAGGGCAAGGCGTTCGGCGCCGGCCCAGGCGATCATGGCGGCATTGTCGGTGCAGAGCGCCGGCGGCGGGCAGTTGAGGGTGAAGCCTTCGTCCCGGCACAGCGCGTCCAGCGCCGCGCGCAGAGCGCTGTTGGCCGCGACCCCGCCGGCCACGACCAGAACGGGCTCGTCGAGATTTGGGTGGGCGGCGCGGAAGGCAGCCATGGCGTGGCGGGTGCGGTCGCGCACGCAATCGGCGGTGGCAGCCTGGAACCCGGCGCAGAGATCGGCCTTGTCCCCATCGCTCAGGGGTTCGTTGGCCTGAGCCGTCTTCAAAACGGCGGTCTTGAGGCCGGAGAAGGAGAAATTGCAGCCTGCCTGGCCTGCGAGCGGCCGGGGCAGGGAAAACCGCTCCGGATCGCCCGATCGGGCCGTGCGTTCGACCGCCGGCCCGCCCGGAAAGCCAAGCCCCAGGAGCTTCGCCGTCTTGTCGAAGGCTTCGCCAAGGGCGTCGTCGATCGTGGTGCCAAGCCGCCTGTAGGTGTCGACGCCCTCGACCGACTGCAGTTGCGTATGGCCGCCTGATACCAGAAGCAGCAGGTATGGAAAGGCGATGCCGTCGGTCAGCCGTGGGGTCAGGGCGTGGCCTTCCAGGTGGTTGACGGCAATCAGGGGCAAGTCGTGCACCAGGGCGATCGCTTTTGCCGTCATGAGGCCGACAATCACGCCGCCGATCAGACCGGGACCCGCGGTTGCCGCCACGGCGTCGATGTCGTCAAACCCGCAGTCTGCCTCGTCAAACGCATTTTTGACCACGCGGTCAATATGGCTGACATGGGCGCGGGCCGCGATTTCCGGCACCACGCCGCCAAATGGCGCGTGCGCGGCGTCCTGTGACCGCACCCAGTTGGACAGGATGGTGCCATGCCCGTCCGCGCCGCGCCTCACGATGGCCGCGGCGGTCTCGTCGCAGGACGATTCGATGCCGAGCACGGTGAGGGCCCGGCTGGTTTGAACTGGCATTTCGCTTTCCATCATGGCGCCGATGACTATTTTGCGTCACAAAGGCAATCTCTATAGTGAGCGCGAAGCTCTAACACCCCGGTCGGCTCACATGCAAACCCTCCCCATACGTATCGGCACCCGCGGCAGCACGCTTGCGCTTGCACAGGCCCATGAGGTGCGCAGCCGTCTGATGGACCATCACGGGCTCGGCGAAGACGCGGTCGAAATCGTCACGATCAAGACCACCGGAGACCGGATCACCGACCGGCCGCTGGCGGAAATCGGCGGCAAAGGCCTGTTCACCAAGGAAATCGAGCGCGCCCTGATCGACGGCGAGGTGCAACTGGCGGTCCATTCCATGAAGGACATGCCGACCGTACTGCCCGACGGCCTGGAAATCTCGACGCTTTTGCCGCGCGAAGACCCGCGCGATGCGTTCCTGAGCCCGAAAGCGGCCTCGATCGAGGCCCTGCCCGAGGGCGCGGTGGTCGGTTCGTCCTCGATCCGGCGCCAGGCTCAGCTCAAGCGCCTGCGCCCGGATCTCAACGTGGTCATGTATCGCGGCAATGTCGACACCCGCCTGCGGAAGCTGAGGGAAGGTCAGGTCGACGCCACGATCCTGGCGCTTGCCGGTCTCAAGCGTTTGGGGCTGGAAGGAGAGGTGACGGCGGCGGTGGGGGCGGACCTCATGCTGCCGGCGGTGGCCCAGGGCGCCATCGGCCTTGAAATCCGGTCGGACGACGATTGGGTCCGCGACCTCCTTGCGCCGCTGAACCATGAGGCGACCGAGATCGCCATTGCCGCCGAACGGGCGTTTCTGGGGGTTCTTGACGGGTCCTGCCGCACGCCGATCGCGGGCCATGCGGTGCTCGACGGCACGGGTCAGGTCAGTTTTCGCGGCATGGTGCTGGCGCCGGACGGTTCGGAGGTGCATGAGGCGGAAGCGGAAGCCGCCCGGGCCGATGCCGCGGCGATGGGCGCCGAGGCGGGCCGGGACGTCAAAAGCCGCCTGCCGGCGGGTTTTCTGACCCAGGGATAGGCGAATGGTCCTCCTCGTCACGAGACCCTCGGCTGACGCGGTCCCATTGGCGGTGGAACTTGAAGGCCGGGGCCTGAAACCGCTGATACATCCGCTGCTCGACATCCGGGTCAACGCGGAGGCGCCAATTCGCGAGCGGGACTACCAGGCGGTCGTGATCACGAGCGCCAGCGGTGTCCGCGCGCTCTGGGACAATCCCGCTTTTCGCCAGCTGAGGCCGCTGCCGCTCATTGCCGTGGGTCGCGCCTCCGGTGTCGCCGCCAAAGAGGCCGGTTTTGCCGATGTAAGCGATGCGGGCGGCGATCTTGCCGATCTTGGTCGGCTTGTCGCCGAACGATGCAATCCGGAGGATGGACCGCTGCTTTATCCCGCCGGCGCCGTTGTCTCGGGCGATCTCAAAGGCGTGCTCGAAAAACAAGGCTTCACGGTCGAACGCGTGACGGTCTACGAGGCCGTGCAGGCCGATGCGCTCAGCGAAACGGCGCAGAACTTCCTGAAGAACGGAACATTGAACGGCGTTCTGCTCTATTCGCCACGCACGGCCCGCATCTGGGCCCGTCTCGCCGATGCCGCCGAACTCAAACGCGAGGCGCTCGGCATCGTCCATTACTGCCTGTCGCAGGCAGTCGCCGATGCGCTCGAACAGGCGTTCGGGCAGGCGCCGGGGTCCGTCGTGGTCGCGGAACGGCCCAATCAGGACGCCCTGATCGCCCTGATCGAGGGTCCGTGAGGGGCGTTTCGGGCGTCTGCGGCAAAACCGGCCGGCGTTTAATCCTTGTTTGCAACTAGGCGCGATAATGTGCCTCTATAGGTAGTTTGAGTGGGTTGAAGTGGGGCCAGCGGCGGCCGATTTACGGCACACGGAACGGGTGGACATGGCTGGCAAGGGTACACGGCGCGGCGGCCGTCAGAACCAGGAGACGGCGAGTGCGAACGGGACGCGCAAACGCAAGCCCGCGGTTCCGCCGATCATCGATCTGGAGGCAACAGAGGTAGGCGCCTCGGAAGCGGCGCCGGAGCCCGGCGACGGGCCGCCGGCGTGCGATGACCCAAGCCCGTCAGAGGATGCACGGGCCGAAGCGCCGGACGGTGGCGCCGACGACGACACAAGGCCTTGGATGGAACGGATGAAATCTTTCTTGCTCAGCGGGGTCCATGTCGGGCGCATTCGCGTGCCGGCGGCGGGGCTCCTGGTGCTCATCGGGCTGTTTGGCGCAGGCCTTGCGCTCGGACGGTTCGCGTTGCCGCCTGAGGCGCCCATGACCGATGCGCGCGGACCGGACGCCGTCGATCAGCGGGTCGAAACGGCGCTTGGCGCGCTCGCCGAAACCACGTCGTCGCTTCAGGGCCGCCTGGAACAGATCGAGCAGAAGCTCGATGCCGCCACGGATCACGCCAGAAGCTCGCAGACCGCGGCCGATGCCGCGCTCGCGGAAGTGCGCAAGCTCGACGGGGCCGTCAAGACGCTGGCTGAAAGCCAGCCGGAAGGCGCCGCCGTGCCGGACGAGGCCGTGACCGCGCTTCAGACGCAGGTCGCGCAACTGGCGGAAAAGATCGATCGCCTGACACCTTCTGCCTCAGGCGCCCAGGGCCTTTCGGAGGTCGCGGAGAAGCGCATCGACGACATCGCGGACGCAGTCGCCGCACTCAAGACCACGCTCGACGCGGCGGTCGTGCGGACGCCGGAAGGCACGGGCGTCGATGCGGATGCCCTGGCGCGGACATCGCGCGAAGAGCTCCAGGCCTCGCTGGCTGAGCTCGAAACCAAGCTTCGGGAGCGCTTCAGGGCGCTGGAAGACAAGATCGCGGTTGCACCGGCCGCCGGCGCGGGCGCCGCGCCGAGGGCGGTGGTCGCGCTGGAACGGGGCGTCGCGTCGGGCGCCGCCTTTGCTGGCGAGCTTGATGCCGTCGCGCGGCTCATGCCACAGGATCCGGCGATCGCCCGTCTGCGCCCGCATGCGGAATCAGGCGTGGCGACGCGCGAGACGCTTGCCAGGGAGCTCAAGGCGGTGGCGCGCGCCCTCACGCAGTCCGGTGAGCCCGAGGCGGTAGAGCCGGCGGCGCAGAGCTCAGGCGTTCTGTCCGGATTCATGGCCAAGGTGAACAATCTGGTCGAGATCCGCAAAGTCGAGACGCCGGACCGGGCGACGGTCGCAAAGGCCGTGGCCGATGCCCAGGCCGGCGCCGCCAAGGGCGATCTCAAAGGCGCGGCGGAAGCGCTCGGGCCGGTCAGCGCCGGCAGCGGCGAGGTCGCCGATTGGATTGCGCGCGCGGGCGCACGTTTTGAAGTGGATGCGGCGCTCGGAGGCCTGACACGCCGCGCGCTGCATGGTGTTGCGGCCGCGGGCAAAGACTCCGGCAGTTAGATCCCAGGGACGGATCGGGTATGTTACGCGTAGTAGTTGTTTTTCTGAGTATCGTTCTCCTCACCCTGGTCATGGTCTGGTTTGCAGACCGGCCGGGCGAGCTCTCCGTGTCATGGCTCGGCTATGAGATCCGCACCAGCTTCATGCTTGCGCTCGGCGCGGTGATCCTGCTGGTCGCGGCGCTCATGTTCGTGCTGTCACTGGTGCGCGGGCTTCTCGGCATGCCGGGCATGATCTCCGACTTCTTCCGCACGCGAAGGCAGATGCGCGGCCTCGAGGCCCTGACCAGGGGCGTGGTCGCGGCCGGCGCCGGTGATGCGGTCGCCGCGGCGCGCTATTCGACCCAGGCCAACCGGATCCTGACCAACGAGCCGCTGGCGCAGCTGCTGAAAGCCCAGGCGGCGCAGTTGAGCGGTGATCGGGCGACCGTGCACCGGGTGTTCGACGCCATGCTGCAGGACACCGAGACCGAGGCGCTCGGCCTGCGCGGCCTGTTCGTCCAGGCGCGCCAGGAGGGCGACCTGGAACAGGCGCGGGCCTATGCGGAGCGGGCGTTTGCGATCTCACCAAGGCTCGCCTGGGCAGCACGCGCCGTGCTCGCGGTGCAGTCGTCGGAGGGCAACTGGACGGCGGTCGAACAGACCCTCGAACAGTGCCGCAAGAACAAGCTGATCGAAGCGGCGGAGGCGGCGCGCAAGAAGGCGGTCGTGCTGACCGCGCGGGCGGCGGATCTGGAAGACCGCACACCCGACCGGGCGCTGGAACTGGCGCAGCAGGCGCACAAGGCGGCGCCCGACCTGGTGCCGGCGGCGGTGACCGCCGGCCGGCTGCTGGCGGCCACCGGGCAGACCCGCAAGGCCGGCCGGGTGCTTGAGAAGACCTGGCGGCTCGCGCCGCATCCCGAAATCGCGCAAGTCTATGCTCATGCCAGACCGGGCAGCGCGCCGCGTGACCGGCTCAAGCGCCTCGCGGCGCTGGTGCGCCGGGCGCCGGGCGGCGTCGAAGGCCCGATCGCGGTTGCCCGCGCCGCCGTCGAGGCGGCCAACTGGGCCGAAGCCCGCGAAGCGCTCAAACCGCTGGTCGAGGACCGCCCATCGTCCCGTGTCTGCTCATTGATGGCGGAGATCGAGGACGGCGAGTTTGCCGACGAGGGCCGGGCGCGCGAATGGCTCGGCCGTGCGGTCCATGCGCCGCGCGACCCGATCTGGACCGCGGACGGTTTCACGTCGGAGACCTGGCGCGCCTATTCGCCGGAAACCGGAGAGCTCGATGCCTTCGTCTGGAAGGTCCCGGTCGAAGGCCTGACCTATCACGACGCGCCCGCCGAACCGGTGCCGGCGGAAAGGATCGCCCCGGCCGTGGCCGAAGAGGAACCTGCGCCCGAACCGGAGCCCGCGCCCGAAGACGCAGGCGAACCTGAGGCCGAGACGGCCGATCACGAGGTGATCGAGGCCGTGCCCGAGGCGGCAGAAGTCATCGAGGAACAGCCGCCGGCCGAGGCGGAAGAGGACGCCGAACCGCCGCCGCCCGAAGCGGCCGGGGACGACGGCGCCGAGCCGAAACCGAAGCCGAAGGAGCGGCGGCGCAAAGCGGCGGACGCGGACGGCGAGAAGCCGACGATCTTCGTCCCCCCGCACGCGCCTGACGACCCGGGCCCCGAACCGCGTGAGGACAGCGACCGGCCGACCGACATGTTCCAGGCCCAGCTCGAACGCTGACGCGCCCATCAGACCGATCGGTATCGCCTCAGATTGGCCCTGGGGAACGTGTGCGCAAAGGAGTTCCAGCCATGCGCAGTTTGGCCCTTGCCGTTGTGTTTGCCGCTGCTTTCAGTTGGAGCGTCGCCGTTCAATCGAATGAGCGGGTTCTCAATTGCGTCCGGCCTGATGGCGATCACATCGTATCCATGGAAATGGTCTGTCCGGTCGGGGGAGAAAAGCTTCAGGGCATGGTCTTCGGGTCGTACTCGACCTACGGGGTTCACCTGGACTGGGAGCCTGTCTCATATCTCAGTTTTCCGCTGCCCTTGCCGATCTGCCCGTCCAATGGCTTTGTGCACCACAAGGAGACCTATACCGACGCGGACCTGAAGCGCTATGCCCGGGTGATTTCATCCGAGCCATACAAGAAGATCTACGCGCAAAAGCACGCGAGCTATTATCTCCTTTCCAGGTTTCTGGACCTGGCGGG
>JBPCWF010000280.1:0-5893 GCA_051009775.1 Hyphomicrobiales bacterium
TTAAGCCTGCCGCCAGCGTTCGTTCTGAGCCAGGATCAAACTCTCACGTTTGATACTGTTTGCTAACCCGGTGGAATTTCACCGGGTCGATCGCTTACGTTTCATTGACGAGTTACCGCTTCGCAAAACCCGCCTGGAACACGTCCAGGCAAATCCTGCGGCACGATAAAAGAGTCGTTGAAAAACGTAGGACCGTCAGCATCTTGTGCGTCCGCTCTTGCGAGCAGACTCGCCAGGACGCCGCCGCCCACGTTTCTCTTTCTTTCCATCCACAATGTCAAAGAGCGCCCCGCCGAAGATTACCCCCGACCCGCATCCCAGGGCGAACACTTTTCGCCCGCAGCGCGGACCCGTAACGCATGTGCTACAGGTGGTATATATAAAGTAGAGCTTCAGAGGCGCGCGTTTCCGCCAAGAGCGGCCTCGCCCCTGAGAGCGAGACGTTATATGAGCGGATGCCGCCTCGTGTCAAGCGGGGATAATAGAAAAAATCCCGAAAAAATGCAAAGTCGTTCTGAAGCGTCCGAATCACGCGCCACGAAACCGACACAACTGGCCGATATTCGAGAACGTGAGAGGGTAAATTCAGCCTGCCGCCATCGCGCTGTTGACCGCACCGGAAGCAGTTCTTAACGAACAGGAAACGATTGCACCGGTATTCTAAAGAGCGGGTTAATGGAATCGCCATTGGCACCGCTGGGAATCGGTGATATCGGATGGTTGGAAAAGCCCAATCGACAGCTCTTAACGTCTTGTTTTCGGACGGAGTTTCGAGCACGCACGGGCAATGCTTGTTGACTTGGGGAAACGGGCGGTGCATCGTGGCGCAAAAGCGTTTGGGGATTCCTTTTTCCGCCCGATTGCGTCCTGCAGTGAAGGGTGTCGGTAAAGGTCGGCGTGGTTGATCAAGGGGACGGGTGGTCTTGTTTAGCAGAAAACGGAAATCCCGGAACAAGGACTCCCTGTTCGACGACGAGCTGTTTGACGACGAGCTGTTCGATATTGAAGCGTCGTCCCTTGATTTCTCCGACGTAGATTTCTCCAGCCTGGACTTTCCCGAAGACGAGCCTGCACGGCCCGCGAAGTCGCGCCACGTCATCGACATTGCCGAGCTCGATACCGATCACCACAATCCGTTTCACAACGATCAGGCCCACAAGAGCCGCTGGCTGGTGACGACATGCGTTGCCGGCATGGCCGGCGGCCTGGTGATCGGCGGCGCGCTGCTCGGCACACTCGGGCTCGACAGGATCGGCGGCCTGACCAGAGCCGGCACCGATTGGCAGCAGACCGAATCCAACAGCAAGGGCGACCGCATCTACGGCACCTTCGGCGTCTCCAGCTTCGTCAGCCGGCGTGACGTGTCGAACGTGATTGCCGAGCAGCCCTACAAGCGCATAACCGTGGCGTTCGACCGGGCCGAGACCACCGGCACGCCGAACCGGCGCACCTCGCTGATCACGGCGCCCGCCCTGGTCGGCTCGCTCGCGCCCGACTACACGCCCGGCGCCCAGGCCAATGCCACGCCGTTTCGCCTGGCCGCACGGCCCAACGTGCTCGACACCTCGCCCGATCCCGACAACAGCACGATCATCACCAAGTCCTTCGTAAAGGCAGACTCCCTGCCCTATGAGGAGACGATCGTGCTCGGCGAGGGCCAGACGCTGATGACGGTGCTCATGAACAAGGGCACGATGAAGTCGCGGGCGGTGAAACTGATCCGGGCGCTCGAGCCGATCTACCCGACCAAGAACATGAGCGACGGCCAGCAGATCAAGCTGACGGTCCAGCTTTCGAAGAACATCCAGGGCCACGACATCATCGAGCCGATCCGCCTGTCTTTCGCGCCCAAGAACGGCCGCGAGATTATTGTCGAGATGGACGAGAACGGCCAGTATCTGAGCCGCGCCATCGGCGACACGACAGGCCGCGTCCGGACCGCCGGCCGGCAGCCGCACCGGTCCAAGGCAAGCATCCGCAAGAGCCTCTATGTCGCCGCCAAGGAGCAGGGCGTACCGGAACCGGTCATCATCGAGATGATGCGGGTGCACGGCTACGACGTCGACTTCCAGCGCCAGATCCGCCCGGGCGACTCGTTCGAAGTGTTCTACGGCGCGCCCGACACCCGCGCGGCGTCGTCCACGCGCGACGTGGTGCTGTTCAGCGCGCTCACCGTTAGCGGCCAGACCAAGGGGTACTTCCGTTTCACCACGCCGGATGACGGCATCACCGACTACTACGACGAGACCGGCAAGAGCGCGACCAAGTTCCTGATGCGCACGCCGATCAACGGTGCCCGCATCTCATCGCGCTACGGCATGCGCCGTCATCCGATCCTGGGCTACACCAAGATGCACTCCGGCATCGACTTTGCGGCCCCCTACGGCACGCCGATCAAGGCCGCGGGCGACGGTGTGATCAAGAAGATCGGCCGGGTCGGCGCCTATGGCAAATACATCCGCATCCGCCACGCCAACGGCTACGAAACCGCCTACGCCCATATGAGCCGGTTCTCGAAAGGCCTGGTCGCCGGCAGCCGGGTGCGGCAGAACCAGGTGATCGGCTATGTCGGATCGACCGGGCGGTCGACCGGCGCGCATCTGCACTATGAGGTTCTGGTAAAGGGCAAGCAGGTCGACCCGATGAAGCTGCGCATGCCCACGGGCCGCCAGCTGGACGGCGATATCCTCAATGCCTTCAACAAAGAGAAGGGCCGGGTCCGCACGCTGATGGCCGGCGCACCGGTCCAGACCCAGGTCGCCCGCGCCGAAAACCAGTAAGGCGCACCCTCTCCCGTCTTTTCCATTTGGATCCCGCCCTGCCCTGAGAAGGCATGGGCGACGGATATGTCCGCCGCCATGCGTTACACAAGGGACGGGCCCTGGAACTGGCCATGTCGGATGTGAGCTCCTACATATGCCGGGGAGACACGCCTGCATAGGGGAGCGAGCATGACGGCCAGCACCGAGAAACGCCGCAGCGTCCGGATCACGGTTCTGCTGATCACCGCCATTGCCTCGCTGGTGTTCCTGTCCACCGGGCTTGTGCTGTTCCTGTCCAGCAAGGCCGCCTACCGCAACACCATGGACCTGCTGCGGGACACCGCATCGTTCACCATCCAGGCGGTCGAGGACGAGGTTCGCGGCCACGTCGCGCCGGTCGAGCAGATCGTCGCTTACGTCTCCGGTCTGGTCGAACGCGGCGAGATCGATCCGTCCGACCGCGGCCAGTTGATCGCCGCCATGAAAGGCACGCTGGCGGGCGCCCCGCAGGTCGCCGGCATCGTGCTGTGGGACCACAATCTCAAAGAGCTGCAGATCCTGCGCAGGCCCGACGGCACGCTCGCCGTGGCCGCGGAACGGACCATCGTCGACCCCGGCCTGCTGCAGGGCATAGAGCTGGTCAAGAAGACCGGCCGGCCGACATGGCGCTCACCGGCCCACAGCCAGGGAACGACCTACGTCTATGTCGCCGGACCGCTGGTTCAGGACGGCAAGGATTGGGGCGTCATCGTCACCGGCGTGTCGATCGGCCAGCTGTCGAAATTCGTGACCACGACCGGTCGGCAGCTCGATATGACAGCGTTCGTGCTCTACGGTAAGGAGTCCGTGCTTGCCCACCCGTCATTGGACAGCGGAGCGGCCGATGCGTCCTTCACCGACAGCCGTCCGCTGCTGCCGCTGACCGAACTGAACGACCCGGTGGTCCGGCTGTTCCACAAGACCAGGCCCGAGGACATTCCCGAACTGACCGACGTTGCCCTGCGTGAGATCGAAGTCGACGACGAGGACTATCTGGTTCTGTCGCGGGTCTCGACCGCGTTCGGTGACACGCCGTGGCACATCGGCGTTTACGCGCCCCTCGACGACCTCGACGACCAGATCAACCGTCTGATCGCATCGCTGTCCGCCGGTTTGGGCGTTCTCGGGCTTGCCATCGTCGCCGCCGTCCTGCTTGCCCGCTATATCGCCCGTCCGATCCGCACCCTGTCGGCGTCGACCGAACGGATCGGCCGGCTCGAACTTGCCGACATTCCCGTCCTGCCACGGTCCCGCATCAAGGAACTCGACGACCAGGCCGTCGCGTTCAACCGCATGCTCGACGGCCTGCGCTGGTTCGAGACCTATGTGCCGAAATCGCTGGTCAGTCGCCTGATCGCCCAGGGCGAGGACCAGGCCGTGCATTCGAGTGAAATGGAGCTGACCGTCCTGTTCACCGACATCGTCGGCTTCACCGCCATGTCGGAGCACATGCCGCCCGGCGATGTCGCCGACATGCTGAACAGCCATTTCGAGCGTGTGAGCCAGTGCATCGAAGCCGAAGGCGGCACGCTCGACAAGTACATCGGAGATTCCGTGATGGCGTTCTGGGGCGCGCCGGAGCACCAGCCGGACCACGCCGAGCGCGCCTGCCGGGCGGCGCTCGCGATCACCCGGGCCGTCGACGAGATGGCCGCCACGGACACCGGCCATCCGCCGGTCCGGCTCAAGATCGCCGTGCATACCGGCCGGCTGCTGGTCGGCAATATCGGCGCGCAGGCGCGCATGAACTACACCGTGATCGGCGACACCGTGAATACCTGCAGCCGGATCGAAGCCCTGTGCAGCCAGTTCGATGACGGCGGAATGAGCGTTGTTCTGGTCAGCGAGGACACCGCCGACCGCGCCCGCGGCGACGCGGGCCTGAGCTTCGAAGAGGTCGGCGCCTTCACTGTCAGGGGCCGCAGCGAGCCGGTCAAAGTGTGCCGGCTCACCGCAACGTCGTAATCAGGCGGCCTTCTCGACCGCCCGTCCGTTGAGCGCAAGCGCGCCGGCCTCGACCGAGACCTTGACCACGTCGCCGTCGGCCACGTCTCCGGCCAGGATCAGGTCCGCCAGAGGATCCTGCAGACTCTTTTGGATCACCCGTTTCAGCGGCCGTGCGCCATAGGCAGGATCGTAGCCCTTGTCGCCAAGCCACGCTCTCGCGGCATCGTCGAGATCGATCGTGATCTTGCGATCGTCGAGCAGGGTCTGCAACCGGGCGACCTGGATGTCGACAATGGCGCTGATCTGGGTCCGCTCCAGGCGCTGGAACAGGAGCACTTCGTCGAGCCGGTTGAGAAACTCCGGACGGAAGCTCGCGCGCACAACGCCCATGACCTGCTCGCGCACGGCATCGACGCTTTCGCCCTCCGGCTGATGGACCAGGATCTCCGCCCCCAGGTTCGAGGTCAGAATGATCAAGGTGTTGCGGAAGTCCACGGTACGGCCCTGGCCGTCGGTCAGGCGGCCGTCGTCGAGCACCTGCAGCAGCACGTTGAACACGTCGCTATGGGCCTTTTCGATCTCGTCGAACAGGATCACCTGATAGGGCCTGCGCCGCACCGCCTCGGTCAGCGCACCGCCCTCCTCATAGCCGACATAGCCCGGCGGCGCGCCGATCAGCCGCGCGACCGAGTGCTTCTCCATATATTCCGACATGTCGAGCCGGACGATCGCCTGGTCGTCGTCGAACAGGAAACCGGCCAGAGCCTTGGTGAGCTCGGTCTTGCCGACGCCGGTGGGTCCCAGGAACAGGAACGATCCGATCGGCCGCGCCGGGTCCTGCAGGCCGGCGCGTGCGCGCCGCACCGCGGACGACACCGCGGTCACGGCTTCGCTTTGGCCGATCACGCGCCTGGCCAGCGCCTGTTCCATCGTGAGCAGCTTCTCGCGCTCGCCCTCCAGCATCTTGTCGACCGGAATGCCGGTCCAGCGCGACACCACCTGCGCCACATGGTTCTCCCCGACCGCCTCGCCGACCAGACTGCCTTCACCGGCATCCTGGTTCTGCTGTTCGGTATCGCTCAGGCGCTTCTCCAGATCCGGAATGATCGAATAGGCGAGCTGGCTGGCCCGTTCGAGCTGGCCGT
>JBPCWF010000281.1:0-4794 GCA_051009775.1 Hyphomicrobiales bacterium
CCAATAGCGGCCGTACAGCGTTTCCCCGCCGATGAAATTGAGTGCGCCGGCGATATAGTGCCCCTGGCGCCTGCACATGATCAGGAGGATGCGGTCGCGCATGGTCTCCGTCACCAGGCTGAAGAACCGGCGGTTGAGATAGGGGCTGCCCCACTTGCGTGAGCCCGTGTCCATGTAAAACGCGAAGAAGGCGTCCCAGTGCTCTTCGCCGATATCGGCGCCGGTGACCCATTCGATGGTGACGTCATCGCTGCAGGCCGTGCGGCGCTCGCGCCTGACCGCCTTGCGCTTGCGCGACGAGAGCGCCGCAAGATAGTCGTCGAATGTGCCGTAGTCCCGATTGAGCCAGTGGAACTGCTGGTCGGTGCGCCGCAACAGGCCGAGGTCCCCCAGATGCTGCCATTCGCCTTCTGTCAGGAAGGTGAGGTGCAGCGATGACGCGTCCAGGCGCTTGGTCAGCTCCACGGCGGCATAGGCGAGCAGCGTTTCGTTCTGCTGGCGGTCCTCGTCGTCCCTGACCAGCAGGCGCCGTCCGGTCGCCGGGGTGAACGGCACGCTGCATTGCAGTTTGGGATAATACGTGCCGCCCGCGCTTTCGAATGCGCTCGCCCAGCCGTAGTCGAACACATATTCGCCCTGGGAATGGTTCTTGAGGTAGCACGGCAGGCACCCGAGCACGTCGCCCGCTTCCGATTGCAGCACCAGATGCTGCGGCAGCCATCCGGCATCTGCCGAAACCGAGCCTGAGTCCTCGAGCGCTTCGAGGAAGGCATGGGAGACGAAGGGATTATAGGCCCGGGTCGGCGGATTTGCGCAGGCGTCCCAGGCCGCCACATCGATCGCGCCGATCGAAGGCTCCACCCGCACCACGTTTTGCGCTTCTTTCGGCTCGCCCATCAGCTTTCGCACTCACGCCGTCTGTGTCTGTCCGTCCTCACGGCGAAACCGCCGGCAGGAAGCCCTCGAAGGTGATCTGGTCCGCCCTCCCGGCCGCACGCGCATGATCGGCCTCGCTGCGGACCGTCCATGTGATCAGCGGACAGCCCGACACCCTGACGAGGCGCGGCGCGAGGGACGACAGATCCTGCAGATCATACGATATAAAGTCCGGTTTGGTTCTTTGCCAGTGCAGCAGGTGACGCATGGCAAAGCGCTGCCAGGCGTTCAGCATGGGCCATTCGCCGGCATCTGCGAACCGGCAGGCGACGATGCCCCGCGTGAGCGCGGGCGCGATGCGCCGCAGCGCTGCAATGGAGCGGGGATCGAACGACATGACCGCGGCATGGCCCTGATAGTTGCGCAACTGCTCCGCGACATGGCGCTCGAGCGCATCGCCGCCGTCCCACAGGCTCTTGAGCTCGATGACGAGAGGCGTCTTGCCGGCAACCTGCTCCAGCAGGCCGGCCAGGGGCTGAATGCGGTCGCCGCCCTGGCGATAGCCGATCTGCACGAGTTCGCCGACGGGCCGCTCCACCACCGGGCCTTCAGCAGACGTCAGGCGGCCGAGGGTCTCGTCGTGAAACACCACGGCCTGACCGTCGCCGGTGAGCTGCAGGTCGATCTCGATGGCATAGCCGTGCTCGAGCGCCGCCTGAACGGCGCTCTCCGAGTTCTCCACGATCCCGCGCGCGGCATCGTGCAGGCCCCTGTGAGCAATCGGGCGTTCAGTGAGCCAGCCGAGATCGGCCATCCGGCTACTCGATTTCGAACACCGCGTCGACTTCGACCGCGACATTGAGCGGCAGGCTTCCCGCGCCGACGGCAAACCGCGCGTGCTTGCCGCGGTCGCCCAGCACGTCGACCATAAGATCGGACGCGCCGTTGATCACCTTCGGGTGGTCGGTGAATTCGGGGGTCGAGTTGACGAAACCGCCGAGCTTGATGCAGCGGCGCACTCTTTCCAGGTCGCCGTTGCAGGCGGCCTTGACCTGCGACAGGATGTTGATCGCGCACAGACGTGCCGCCTTGACGGCGTCATCGGTCGAAATGTCGTCGCCGACCTTGCCCTGATATTCGAAACCGTCGGGTCCGAGCGTCACCTGGCCGGAGATAAACACCAGATTTCCGGTGATGACGTAAGGCACGTAGTTGGCAACCGGTGCCGCCGGCTCCGGCAGGGTGATGCCCAACTCGTTCAGCCGGTCCTCGATTGTGCTCATGTGCTTGATCCTTCCCTGAAATGCATTGATTGCCGCTTCCCATACGACCGCTGGAGAAAGTTGCCAACGATTTTGTTTGGCCCTGCGACGGTTATTGCGGATTGAGCAGGTCGCCCGGTGTTTCGCCCTTGAAGAACGCTTCGAGATTGTCCACCGCGCGCATGCCCATGGCGATGCGGGTTTCGATCGTCGCGCTGCCCAGATGGGGCAGCAGGAACGTGTTCTCAAGGGTACGGTAGCGCGGGTCGATATCGGGCTCTCCACGGAACACGTCGAGGCCGGCGGCGGCAAGCTTGCCGCTGGTCAGGGCCGCGATCAGCGCGTCGTCGTCGACGATATCGCCGCGCGCCGTGTTGACCACGATGGCGCCGTCCGGCATGGGCGCGATGGCGTCCGCATTGAGAAGGCCCCGGGTTTCGGCTGTCGACGCGCAGTTGATCGACAGGAAGTCGCAGACCTCCAGCAGGCCGTCGACGGTTTCGTGGTAGCGCGCGCCGTGCTCCATGTCCGCCGGCAGGCGCGAGCGGTTGTGGTAGTGCACCTCCATCGAGAAAGCGCGCGCCCGTTTTGCGACCGCCTGGCCGATCCGGCCCATACCGAGCACGCCCAGGCGCTTGCCGGTGACCTCGAAGCCGAGCGGGTGGGTTGGCGACCATGCCCCCCAGTTCGCCGAGCGCACCATCTTCTCGCCCCAGCTGGCGCCGCGCGCCGCGCCGAGCAGCAGCAGCATGGCGATATCGGCGGTTGCGTCGGTCAGGACGTCCGGCGTGTTGGTCACCGCAATATTGCGGGCGCTGGCCGCGTCGACGTCGATATGGTCGTAGCCGACCGAAAAGGTCGAAATGATGCGGATCGTTTCGGGAAGAGAATCAATCGCCTCGCGCGTCATCTTCTCTGTCGGCGTGATCAGGAGACCGGCGCAATCCTGGGCTGCACGGGTCAGGTCGTCAGGTGTGAAGATCGTGTCATCTTCATTGAGCAATGCGTTGAAATGATTGAGAATTCGCTCCTGAACCGGGTCCGGCAACCGGCGCGTCACGCGAAGTTTTGGTTGGTCTTGGCTGGCCTGCGTCATATATGTTTACCTCAACATTTCCCGATCCGAGGCGCCCGCCGCCTCCGGAGCGCCACTCTTGTGGAGTTTAACACCGCATCATGATCGCGAATTCAAGCCCTAAAACCAGCGCCGCCCTGTCCGGGGTGTTCGCAACGCTCGTTCTTGCCGCCGGCGCGATGTTCGTTACACCCGCCGCATTGGCGGCCGGACCGGCCTCGTCCACGACCCTCGTGGCGCATCGTGCGATCTACGATCTGCGCCTCAAGTCGTCGACCCAGAAGTCGGGTATCGCCGCCGCGGCGGGACGGCTGGTGTTCGAGCTGCAGGGGGACGACTGTGTCGGCTATTCGGTCAACATGCGGATCGTGACCCGGTTCACCACCAATAACGGCCAGGCCAGCACGATCGATTCGCGCACCACTTCGTGGGAGGCGGGCGACGGACGGGTAATGCGCTACGGCTCGAAGCAATTCGTCAATGCCCAATTGGTCGACGAGGTCGAGGGCAAGGCGGAGCGGGGTGCGACCGACAAGACCGGAGCGGCCCGCTACACAAAGCCCGAGGCCGCCAAGTTCGAACTCCCGGCGCGCGCGGTGTTCCCGGTCGAGCACACCAAGCATCTGATGAACGCCGCGCATGACGGTTCGGTCATGGACCGCACCCTTGTGTTCGACGGCTCGGAACTCAACAAGCTCTATACCGCGGTGTCGTTTATCGGCAAGGCCAAGAAGGGCGACGAGATCGGCATTCCTGAAGGTGTCGCGGGCGCCGAGCATCTGCGTGCGCTGTCGGCCTGGCCGTTCACCGTGAGCTATTTCGATCAGGCAACCCAGAGCGCGGCCGGCGAGCAGGTGCCGTCGCACGAGATCAGTTTCGTTATGTTTGAAAACGGCATCTCGACCGGCTTGATCATGAGCTACGAGAACTTCGCCTTGAACGGCACGTTGTCGGAACTGACCCTGTTCGAGCCAACGGAGTGCACCCAGTAGTTCCGGGGCCCCGTGTGCTTCAGCGGTCGGATGACGTCCGCTGCTCGAACCCAAGACCCTTTTCGATCGCATCCCGGCCGAACTTGTCGCGCAGCTTGTCCATGGCGTGTTCCGCATCCGCGCGTTTGCCCGCACCCAGATCGAGCAGCGATCCCTGATCGGCAAGCTGGTCGCTTCTCAGCTGCGAGATGCCGACACCGATAAGGCGGTACGCGGTGCCGTCGGCCTCCCGCTTGAGCAGTGGCCGCGCGGTCCGGAAAATCCGGTCGGCGAGCTGGGTCGGACTGTCGAGCTTATGATTGCGGGTCCTGGTCTTGAAATCCGCCGTCTTGAGCTTCAGGACCACTGTTTCACCCGCAACGCCCGCCGCCTTGGCGCGGCGCGAGACGCGCTCCGACAGGGTCCAAAGCCTGCGTTCGAGTTCGGCGAGCGCGCCGATGTCGGTGTTGAACGTGGTCTCCGCGCTGATGCTCTTGGCCGTGCCGTGGGGCGAGACCCGTCGATGGTCCTCGCCGTGCGAAAGGAAATGAAGCCTTGAGCCGATCGAGCCGTAGCGTGCCATGAGGTCGCCCTTGTCGGCCGCCTGCAA
>JBPCWF010000282.1:0-18261 GCA_051009775.1 Hyphomicrobiales bacterium
CTCCCACACCGCCATGCAGCTCAGCGCGCACAGGATAAACGCGAAGAAGCCCGCCGTCGGCCAGGTCCACGCCATCCACGAAAGATCCAGCATCCCTGCCCCGCTCTATACGCGCCCCAGGGCGAAGCCCTTGGCGATGTAGTTGCGCACGAAATAGATCACGAAGGCGCCGGGCACGATGGTCAGCGTGCCGGCCGCCGCCAGAAGGCCAAGTTCGTAGCCCGCCGTGCTCGCGGTGCGCGTCATGGTGGCGGCAATCGGCTTGGCGGCGACCGAGGTCAGCGTCTTGGCGAGCAGCAGTTCGACCCAGGAGAACATGAAGCAGAAGAACGCCGCGACCCCGATACCGGCGGTTATGGTCGGCACGAAGATCTTGAAGAAGAAGTGCCAGAACGAATAGCCGTCGACATAAGCCGTCTCGTCGAGCTCCCTGGGCACCGCCGACATGAAGCCCTCGAGGATCCAGACCGCGAGCGGAATGTTGAACAGGCAGTGCGCCAGCGCCACGGCGATGTGGGTGTCGAACAGACCGACCGCGGAATAGAGCTGGAAAAACGGCAGGGCAAAGACCGCGGGCGGCGCCATGCGGTTGGTCAGAAGCCAGAAGAACAGATGCTTGTCGCCGAGGAAGCGGTAACGCGAAAAGGCGTAGGCCGCGGGCAGTGCGGCGGTGACCGAGATGACCGTGTTGATCACGACATAGGTGATCGAATTGAAATAGCCGCTGTACCAGGTCGGGTCGGTGAAGATCTTGACGTAATTTTCGACCGTGAAGTCCTGCGGCCAGAGCGTGAAGGTGCCGAGGATCTCGTTGGTGGTCTTGAACGACATGTTCAGCAACCAGTAGATCGGCAGCATCAGGAACAGGATATAGAGGGTCGGCACGAGCCAGGTCAGACGCTTCATCACTAGGGCCTGTGGACACTTATGGTTATGGCGTTGGCGTGGCCCATTTGGCTGCTGGCTAGACGCGAAAGGCGCAGTAGTGTTGGCCACTTCAAGCCTTTCGCAACGACGTCCAGCGGCCAAATGTGCCGCGTCCCGCAGGGATTTGGCCAGATTGGCCCAGTGACGCGCTGTTCGTCGTCGAATATGCCCGGCATGTCCTTCCTCCTCACATCACGACGCTGAACCAATCTGGTCAAACCAACACCACAACCATAAGTGTCCACAAGCCCTAATCCTCGCCCCGCATCATCAGCGTGTAGAACAGCCAGCAGACCGCGAGCACGATCAGGAAGTAGATCAGCGACATGGCGGCGGCGGGGCCTAAGTCAAACTGGCCGAGCGCCACCTTGACCAGGTCGATCGAGAGAAAAGTTGTGCTGTTGCCGGGCCCGCCGCCGGTCAGAACGAAAGGCTCGGTATAGATCATGAAGCTGTCCATGAAGCGCAGCAGGATGGCGATGGTCAGCACCCGCTTGAGCTTGGGCAACTGGATGTAGCGAAACGTTGCACAGGCGCCCGCGCCGTCGATCTTCGCCGCCTGGTAATAGGCGTCGGGGATCGAACACAGTCCGGCATAGGCGAGCAGCACGACCAGCGAAGTCCAGTGCCACACATCCATCAGGATCGTGGTGAACCAGGCGGCGATCGGCTGCTGGGTGAAGTTGTAGTCGATGCCGATGGCGTTGATGGTGCGCCCGAGCAGGCCGATGTCGGGCAGCGCGAAGATGTTCCACATGGCGCCGACCACGTTCCACGGGATCAACAGCGGCAGCGCCATCAGGACCAGACAGACCGACACCCAGGGCCCGCGCTTCGGCATGGCGAGCGCGATCGCGACACCGAGCGGCACCTCGATCGCCAGGATGATCGAGGTGAACGCCAACTGGCGCGCGAGAGCGGCATGAAAGCGCTCCGAATGGAGCACCTGCTCGTACCATTTGACGCCTTCCCAGAAGAACACGTTGTCGCCGAAGGTCTCCTGGAAGGAGTAGTTGACGACGGTCATCAGCGGGATCACCGCGTTGAACGCCACCAGCAGGACGACAGGGAGAACGAAGAGCCAGGCCTTCGGGTTGGATGTCTTGGCACTCATGGCTGCACGCTCATGTGATCATCCATCCGTCGGCATAGACCTGGGTGTGAGCCGGATCGAAGCGGATGTAGCCGCCGTGAGACGGCACCGGCGCGCCGTCAGCGACAAGCAGCTTGATCACCGCGTCACCGTGCCTGGTGTCGACAATGCGGTAGCGGCCGGCATCGGCAACCTTGATGACATCAACCGGTATGCCGTCTTCGCCGAAGCTGACGAATTCCGGCCTGACGCCGATCTCGAGGCGCGCGCCGGCCTCGGCCTCCGCGATCGCATGTTCGGTCGGAACCTCCCGGCCGCCGAACAGGGGGATGCCGCCTGAAATCTCGCAGGGCAGAACGTTCATGCCGGGCGAGCCGATGAAATGGCCGACAAAGGTATGGCGCGGCTTCTCGAACAACTCGACCGGCGTTCCGATCTGGACAACCGTGCCGTCATGCATCACCACGACCTGATCGGCGAAGGTCAGCGCCTCGGTCTGGTCATGGGTGACATAGATCATGGTGATGCCGACCTCCTGGTGCAGCTCCTTCAGCTTGGAGCGCAGGACCCATTTCAGGTGCGGGTCGATGACGGTCAGCGGCTCGTCGAACATGATGACGTTGACGTCTGTGCGGACCAGGCCGCGGCCGAGCGAGATCTTCTGCTTCATGTCCGCGGTCAGGCCCGATGCGCGCCTTGGCAGCATGTCCGCGAGGTCCAGCATGTCGGCCATCTCGCGCACTCTCGCATCGATATCGGCTTCCCGAACCGCGCGGTTGCGTAACGGGAAGGCCAGATTGTCGTAGACGCTCATGGTGTCGTAGACGACCGGGAACTGAAACACCTGGGCGATATTGCGCTGGTCCGGCCCGGTCTCGGTGACATCCGTGTCGCCGAACCAGACGCGCCCCTCGGTGGGTGTCAGCAGCCCGGAGATGATGTTGAGCAAGGTGGTCTTGCCGCAGCCCGACGGGCCGAGCAGCGCATAGGCGCCGCCGTCCGACCAGTCGATGTTGAGCCGCTTGAGTGCCCAGTCCTCCTCGCCGACGGGCTGAGGCACATAGCTGTGCCTGAGATCCTTAAGACCGATCTGCGACATCAGATGTCAATAGGCCCTGGAGACCCCTCCCCGCACATGCCGCGCCACGCCGTGGCCATCACCCTAAACCATGTCATGCGGCGATCAGTTCCTCGTTCCGGCCGAAATAGAGACACCGGTCGGTGTCGACAGTGAACTCCGCATCCTCGCCGACCCGGAACGGGTGGATGCCGTGGGACTGAGAGACCCAGGTGCGGCCGCCGAGATCGAAATGGATGATGCTTTCCGAACCGCTGAGTTCGGTGACCAGAACCCGGCCGTCCATGCGCACCGCTCCGGCCCCGGTCCCGGCCGGCCGGATGTGGTGCGGCCGGATGCCGAGCGTATAGGCGCCGTCGGGCAAGGCACGCGCGCCCTCGCCGGCGGGCCAGCTGACCCGGTCGCTCAGGACGAACCTGCCGTCGCGCTTGACGACGCCGGCGGTGTTGATCGGCGGGTCGGAAAACACCCGTGCGGTGCGCAGGTCGCCCGGCGCGCGATAGACCCTGGCGGTTTCGCCGAACTGGGTGACCTGTCCCTCGTGCAGGGTCGCGGTGTAGCCGCCGAGCAGAAGCGCCTCGGTCGGCTCGCTGGTGGCGTAGACCACGGTGCGGCCATGGCGTCCGAACAGCTTGGGCATCTCGTCGCGCAGTTCCTCGCGCAGCTTGAAGTCGAGATTGGCGAGCGGCTCGTCGAGCAGCACCAGATCGGCATCTTTGACCAGCGCCCGCGCCAGGGCGGTGCGCTGCTGCTGGCCGCCGGAAAGTTCGCCCGGCTTGCGTTTGAGCATTGCCGACAGTTTGAGCAGGTCCGCGACGCGGTTGACGCGCTCGATCAGTTCGGCGCCCCTGACGCCGGCGACACGCAGCGGCGATGCGATGTTCTCGAACACCGAGAGATGCGGATAGTTGATGAACTGCTGGTGCACCATGGCGACATTGCGCTTGCGCACCGCCACGCCTGTGACATTGACCCCGTTGAACCAGATCTCGCCCGAAGTCGGTTTCTCAAGGCCCGCCATCAGCTGCATGAGCGAGGTCTTGCCGGCCAATGTGGTGCCGAGCAGGATGTTGAAGCTGCCCTCCTCGAGGGTCAGCGAGGTGTCGTGGATATGGGTTTCCGCGCCGACCCGCTTGACGACGTTTCTGAGCTCAAGCGTCATTTGGCCCCCTTCGGCCCGCGGAACCGGCGTCCCCGGCGACGTCATACGCCGCCGGGGACATTACGGATGTACGGCCGGACGCCGGCGTCAGCCTGCGTCCTTCCACCGCTTGACCAGTTCTTCGTAGTCGATGGTCTCGCCCTTCGGCTTCTCGTTGTCGAGCTTCGCCTTGGGCGAGCCCTCCTTCTTGAGCCAGGCCGCGGCATCCTGCGGCTCGTTGAGGCGCGGGCCGCAGCCGCCATAGGTGCCGGCTTTCTCGTCGGCCGCCTGCATCCGGGCCATGACCTGATCCATCTCGGACGCCAGCCGGTCCATCGCCTGCTGCGGCGTGAACGCGCCGGAGTTGACGTCGCCGATCTGCTGCCACCAGATCTGCGCCAGCTTCGGGTAATCCGGCACGTTGACCCCGGTGGGCGACCAGCGCACGCGGTCGGGCGAGCGGTAGAACTCGACCAGCCCGCCGAGCTTGGGCGCACGTTCGGTGAACGATGCGTGGCGGATGTCGCTGTCGCGGATCGGCGTCAGGCCGACATGGGTCTTCTTGAGCGACACGGTCTTGGCGACCACGAACTGGGCATAGAGCCAGGCCGCCTTGCGGCGGTCGACCGGCGTCGACTTGAACAATGTCCAGGAGCCGGCATCCTGATAGCCGAGCTTCTGGCCTTCGACCCAATAGGGACCGTGCGGCGACGGAGCCATGCGCCACAAAGGATTGCCGTCATCGTCGACGGTGTTGTTGCCGTCGCTCTTGGGCGCGACCATGGACGAGGTAAACGCGGTATACCAGAAGATCTGCTGCGCCACGTTGCCTTGCGACAGCGCCGGCAGCGACTGGTAGAAGTCGTAGCTGGCCGCACCCGGAGGCGCGAACTTCCTCAGCCACTCATCCCACTTGCGGATGGCATAGACCGCGGCCGGACCGTTGGCGGCGCCGCCGCGCTCGACCGAGGCCCCGACCGGGTTACAGGTGCCCTCTTCCATGCGGATGCCCCATTCGTCGACCGGCCGGCCGTTGGGCAGGCCCTTGGAGCCGGCGCCGGCCATGGACAGCCAGGCATCGGTCATGCGCCAGCCGAGATCCGGCGCGCGCTTGCCGTAGTCCATGTGGCCATAGACCCGCACGCCGTCGATTTCCTTGACGTGGACGGAGAAGAACTCGGCGATGTCCTCATAAGCCGACCAGTTGACCGGCACGCCGAGGTCATAGCCGTAGATTTCCTTGAACTTGGATTTGAGCTCGGGCCGCTGGAACCAGTCGTAGCGGAACCAGTAGAGATTGGCGAACTGCTGGTCCGGCAGCTGGTAGAGCTTGCCGTCCGGCCCGGTGGTGAACGACTTGCCCATGAAGTCGTCGACATCGAGCGTCGGATTGGTGACATCCTTGCCGTCGCCGGCCATCCAGTCGGTCAGGTTGACCGCGAGCTGGAGCCTGGAGTGTGTGCCGATCAGATCGGAATCGTTGATATAGGCGTCATACAGATTGCGCTTGGTCTGCATCTGGGTCTGCACCGCCTGGACCACCTCGCCCTCGCCGAGCAGCTGATGGTTGACCTTGATGCCGGTGATCTCTTCGAACGCCTTGGTCAGCGTCTTGGATTCATACTCATGCGTCGGGATGGTCTCCGACAGCACGTTGATTTCCATGCCCTTGAATGGTTCGGCAGCCTTGATGAACCATTCCATTTCCTTCATCTGTTCTTCTTTGGAAAGGGTCGAGGGCTGGAACTCGTCATTTACCCACTTCTTCGCCTCGTCCATCCCCGCATGAACGGTGGTCGCGAACGACAACGCAGTCGCGGCCGCAACGGCGGCCCATACTCGGCATTTCATTGAGATACCTCCCGGTTGGTCTGCGCAAGGAGTATCGCGGCTTTTCCGGGCCAATGCAATTGCGCGGCCCGGGATGCGGGATGCCGGCAGCGCCCGTCACCGGTGCCGATCACCACCTTGTGACCAGTTGTGCCCGCCCGGTCCAGGACCGGCACATAATGGATTTGTGATTCGTTCGGTTGGGGTGTCGCCAGCGGTGTTGCAGATTGGTCACAGACGAGAACCAATCGAACGGATTAACTGTGCCATAGTTATACATGCGAAAAAAACGAGGGATTCTTTGACGAAAACGCCGATGTACGCATTGAGCCCCGGCGACGAATCTGCGCAGGATACCTGTGGGGCTGAGGCGACAAAGACTTACTTTTGGCATGAGGGGTCTTGCGTCTCCATAAAGGGGCAAACCGATGCTTCTTGCGGCTAGGATAGCGCAATTCAGCATCATCGGGGTTTGCCGCGCAGGACAAGTATGCGCGGCGTTCCGACCGAGCGAATTGACTTCACGCGGCGTTCAATTCCGCCGTGAAGTGAGCGAGATGCGGCCATTTGGCTGCCTTGTGGATCGGTCAAACTCGACCCATATGAAGGTTGGAGGGAAAACCGATCGGCGCAAGTTCCGCACCGGCGGTCGGTTCGGCGGTACCCGAAATCAATTCCGAAATAGCCCGCGGAACGTGGGAGGAACACGATAACCAATCGTAAGTATTGGGTTATTGGGACAGGTTGGTCGGCAGAACGCGCAGGCGGAGTCCGCCTGCAACCGAAACGGCGAAAGATCGAATCTGAATTATGGTTATTAAACTATTAACCAATCTTGGCGCAGAGTTTGCTGCTGAAAACTGCAAGCCGCAGTGCCAACGTGGAGGACCACGATGACCGCACTGGCTGAACCGACACTTACCAAAGACGTGTTCGAGTTGTTTTCTGATATCTACGATCGGGAAAAGCGCGAGAGCATGAGCCTCCAGGACTATCTTCTGGAGTGCCGAGACAATCCTGGCATGTACGCCACCGCGGCTGAGCGAATGATCGCCGCCATAGGGGAGCCGGAGGTGGTCGACACCAGCTCCGACCCCAGGCTCGGCCGGGTCTTCCTCAACCGGACCATCAAGGTCTATCCCTCGTTCGAGGGCTTCTACGGCATGGAAGACACGATCCAGCGGGTCGTCGGCTTCTTCCAGTACGCCGCGCAAGGCCTGGAAGAGCAGAAGCAGATCCTCTATCTGCTCGGTCCCGTCGGCGGCGGCAAGTCATCTCTTGCGGAACGGCTGAAGACGCTCATGGAAAGCCAGCCGATCTACGTGCTCAAGGCGGCGGATGAATTCAGCCCGATCCTGGAATCGCCGCTCGGCCTGTTCCAACCCGAGCGGATGGGTGAACTCCTGGAGAGCAAATACGGCATCGCGCAGCGGCGCCTGGACGGACTTTGCTCACCCTGGGCGATGAAGCGCCTGGACGAGTTTGACGGCGACATCTCCAAGTTCACGGTGGTCAAGATGCAGCCCTCCAAGCTTCGCCAGATCGCCATCGCCAAGACAGAGCCCGGCGACGAGAACAACCAGGACATCTCCACGCTTGTCGGCAAGATCGACATCCGCAAGCTGGAGCATTACAGCCAGAACGATCCCGACGTTTACAGCTATTCCGGCGGCCTCAACCGCACCACCCAGGGGTTGCTCGAATTCGTCGAGATGTTCAAGGCGCCGATCAAGGTTCTGCATCCGCTCCTGACGGCGACGCAGGAAAGCAACTATATCGGCACGGAAAACCTGGGCGTGTTCCCCTATCAGGGCATCGTGCTCGCCCATTCCAACGAGTCCGAATGGGACCAGTTCAAGAACAACAAGAACAACGAAGCCTTCCTCGACCGCATCTGCGTCATCAAGGTGCCGTACTGCCTGCGGGTCACCGAGGAAGCCAAGATCTACCAGAAGCTGCTCGACTCGAGCGAATTGAGCGGTGCGTCGCGGGCACCCGAAGTGCTGGAAATTCTGAGCCGGTTCAGCGTGCTCTCGCGCCTGCATGAGCATGAGAACTCGTCGCTCTATTCCAAGATGCGGGTCTATGACGGCGAGAGCCTGAAAGACACCGATCCGAAGGCCAAGTCGATCCAGGAATACCGCGAGACGGCAGGCGTCGACGAAGGCATGACCGGTGTCAGCACCAGGTTCGCCTTCAAGGTGCTGTCGGAGACCTTCAACTACGACAACGAGGAAATCGCGGCCGATCCCGTGCACCTGATGTTCGTGCTCGAACAGGCGACCCGGCGCGAGCAGTTCCCGCCCGAGGTCGAGGACCGCTATGTCGATTTCATCAAGTCGGAGATTTCGACCCGCTATGCCGACTTCATAGGCAACGAAATCCAGAAAGCCTATGTCGAGTCCTATTCCGAATACGGCCAGAACCTGTTCGACCGCTACATCTCCTATGCCGATGCGTGGATCGAGGAACAGGACTACAAGGACCCGGATACCGGTCAGGTGTTCGACCGGCAGGTGCTCGATGCGGAACTGTCCAAGATCGAGAAGCCGGCGGGCATCGCCAATCCGAAGGACTTCCGCAACGAAGTGGTCAAGTTCGCCTTGCGCGCGCGGGCCAACAATGATGGCCGCAACCCGTCGTGGGTGTCCTACGAGAAGATCCGGGAAGTCATCGAGAAGCGGATGTTCAGCCAGATCGAGGATCTTTTGCCGATCATCAGCTTCGGCACCAAGAAAGACAGCAAGACCGAAAAGCAGCACGCCGAGTTCGTGCACCGGATGGTCGATAGGGGTTATACGGAGCGCCAGGTTCGTCGCCTCGTAGAGTGGTACATGCGCGTTAACAAGGCAGGCTGAGGAAGCGTGGTCACACTGAATGCTCCATCTCATAGATCGGCGGCTCAACCCACGGGATAAGAGTCTCGGAAATCGCCAGCGCTTTCTGAGGCGCGCCCGCGAGCAGATCAAACG
Source organism: Hyphomicrobiales bacterium (assembly GCA_051009775.1). Classification (GTDB taxonomy): domain Bacteria; phylum Pseudomonadota; class Alphaproteobacteria; order Rhizobiales; family JAJFHB01; genus JBPCWF01. The sequence goes on from JBPCWF010000282.1 coordinate 9,042, forward strand.
CGCCGTCGACAAAGCCGTGAACGAGCGCGGCGTTGTCGACGCCGGCGATGGCGGCAAGGTGTCGATCCCGTCGCGCGGCATCGGCGAACCGCGCTTTCGCCACGGTGACACAAGCGGCCACCGCCAGCGGGTGTTCCCGGGCAACAAGGAGTTCGTCCCAGGCGACCGGATATCCAAACCGCCCAAGGGCGGGGGCGAAGGCGCCGGCAAGGAAGGGTCGGACGACGGCGAAGGCAGCGATGATTTCGTCTTCACCCTGTCGCGCAACGAGTTCCTCGATCTTCTGTTCGACGATCTCGAGCTGCCGGACCTGATCAAATCTTCGATCAAGGAAACCTACGCTTCGAAGCCGCGCCGCGCCGGCTATTCCAGCTACGGCACAGCGTCCAATCTCAACGTCCTGCGCACCATGCGCAACAGCATCGGGCGGCGTATGGTGCTGCGCCGGCCGGCGGAGAGCAAGCTCAACGAACTGAAGGCCGAACTGGCCGAGCTTCAGGGCAAGAGAGAGCTCGACACAACGGAGCAGCTGCACGTGATCCGGCTGTCGGTCGAGATCGAGGAAATGGAGCGCCGGCGCCGCGCGATCCCTTACATCGACCCGATGGACATCCGGTACAACCGGTTCGAAAACCAGCCGGCGCCGAGGACCAAGGCAGTGATGTTCTGCCTGATGGATGTCTCCGGCTCCATGGGCCAGCACGAGAAGGATCTCGCCAAACGCTTCTTCGTGCTTCTCCACCTGTTCCTGATGCGTAAGTACGAGCGCGTCGAGATCGTCTTCATCCGGCATACGCACAGAGCCCAGGAAGTCGACGAGGACACGTTCTTCTACAGCCAGGAATCGGGCGGCACGGTGGTCAGCACCGCGCTGACCGAAATGGACCAGATCATCCAGGACCGCTACCCGGTGTCGGAATGGAACATCTACGGCGCCCAGGCGTCCGATGGAGACAATTTCTCCAACGACACCTCGAACTGCATCCAGTTGCTCAACGACAACGTCCTGCCGGTCTGCCAGTACTACGCGTATGTGGAGATCCTGACCGAGCACGAAGCCGCACTGACCAGCAGTTCCGACGGCGGAAAGGAATTATGGCGCGGCTACAGGACGGTAGGCGAGCAGTGGCAGAACTTCTCCATGAAACACGTGTCCAAGCGCAGCGAAATTTACCCCGTGTTCCGGGAACTTTTCGAGAAGCGTGAGTGAAAGGACGGAGCCGGATGATCCCAGCCGCGACCGCAACCAGACCCCGCGTGACGCCCCTGTTCGAAGGCGCCGACTGGGACTATGCGACGCTCAAGCGGACCTATGACGCGATCGAGGAGATCGCGCTGGAGGATCTGGGGCTCGACGTCTATCCGAACCAGATCGAGATCATCTCGACCGAGCAGATGCTCGATGCCTATTGCTCGATCGGCATGCCGCTGATCTACGAGCACTGGTCGTTCGGCAAGCGGTTCGTGATCGAGGAGGAGGCCTACCGCAAGGGCCGCCAGGGCCTTGCCTATGAGATCGTGATCAACTCCGACCCGTGCATCAGCTACTACATGGAAGACAACACCATGGCGCTGCAGGCCCTGGTGATGGCGCACGCGGCGTTCGGCCACAACCACTTCTTCAAGAACAACTACCTGTTCCAGGAATGGACCGATGCCGGCGGCATCCTCGACTATTTCAACTTCGCCAAGCGCTACCTCGCCGAATGCGAGGAACGCCACGGCATCAGTGCCGTCGAGGACGTGGTCGATGCCGCCCACGCGCTGATGGATCAGGGTGTGTTCCGCTACCGCCGGCCGTCCAAGCTGAAGCTCGGCGAATCGGAACGCCGGCGGCGCGACCGCCTCGCCCATGACGAGCGCACATATCGCGAGCTGTGGGCCACCCTGCCGGCATCCGCCAAGCCGGAAGAGGAAAGCGCCGCGGAACGCGAAATCACGGAACGCAAGAAGCACCTCAACCTGCCCGAGGAGAGCCTGCTCTACTTCCTGGAGAAGCGCAGCCCGATGCTGGAGGACTGGCAGCGGGAAATCCTGCGCATCGTGCGCAAGACCGCGCAGTACTTCTATCCGCAGAAGCAGACCAAGGTCATGAACGAGGGCTGCGCGACCTTCGTGCACCACCACATCGTCAACCGGCTCTACGACAAGGGGCTGATCACCGAAGGCGCGCTCCTGGAAATCCTGCACTCGCATTCGAGCGTCGTGTTCCAACCGGGCTTCGACGACCCGCGCTTCGGCAGCATCAACCCTTACGCGCTCGGTTTTGCCATGATGCAGGACATCAAGCGGATCTGCCAGGACCCGACCGACGAGGACCGCGAGTGGTTCAAGGAGTTCGCCGGCGATCCGGACTGGCGCTCGGTGCTGAAGGACGTCTGGGCCAACTACCGCGACGAATCCTTCATCCAGCAGTTTTTGAGCCCCCAGCTGATGCGCGAGTTCAAGATGTTCCTGCTGTCCGACAAGTCGGAACAGAACCATGTCACCGTCGAGGCGATCCACAACAAGCAGGGCTACGAGCGTGTCCGCAAGTCGCTGGCATCGAGCTATGAGATCGCGGCGATGGAGCCGGATATCCAGGTCCATGACGTCGACCTGCGCGGCGACCGCAAGCTGATCCTGCGGCACACGGTGCGCAACAAGATGAAGCTGGCCGAAAAGAGCGGCGCCCACGTGCTGGACTATGTTCGGCGGCTGTGGGGTTACGATGTGCGGCTTGAGGGCATCGACCACGACACGGGCAAGGAAATCTACGCGCTCGCCGCGGCGCAACAGCGCGAAGACGCCTAGACCTTCGCATCGAATCACACTCCGGCGCCACCAAATCGCCACAATATGTCCACAGCGACCACAACCAACAGGTGTGGTTACAACCTGCTATTCACTGCATACCGGCTAATTTCCTGGGCATAAGCAACCTGACCTTGCTGTTGTTCCGCCACAATATCGGCTAAGTTTCGCCACAGGGCTAAGGGGGCCCTTTGGGCTGAGACACAGAACGCTGAGGCACACCGTCTGTGTTTTGCTGGCGCTGTTTGCCGCTGGGGTGGCGGCGAAGGCTGGCGAACGCAATGCATTGGGACCATCGCACCCGTCGCTTTACGACGCGACGCTGCCGCCGCTGATCCCGGTCGAAACCTTCTTCTCCACCGCACGCGAGAGCTGGGACCACCGGGTGTCCCCCGATGGCACGAAGCTCTTGTGGATCGCCCAGAAGGACGGCAAGCCGACCGTTCACTTCCGCGCCCTTACCGGCACCGAGGTCAAGACCATCGCCTCGGAGCGGGCGGTCCGGTGGGCCTACTGGGCCAATGACAGCCGGCACGTCACCGCATGGCGCGACGACGACGGCGACGAGAACTACCATCTGCTGCTGGCCGACACCCAGAACCCGGATGCCGCGCCGCGCGATGTGACGCCCTATGCCGGAGCGACGATCAGGTTCCAGCAGAAGTTCTACGACCGCCCGCTCGATGTCCTGATACTGGACAACCGGCGGGACCGCTCCGTGTTCGACCTCTACCGGCTCGACATGGCGACCGGTGACGAGACACTGGTGGCCCGCAACCCCGGAGACATCAGACAATATTACACCGACCAGGCAGGACGGGTGATCGCGGTCAAGCGGCGCCTGCCCGATACCGGATGGTCGCTCGATGTGCCGGACGGGCAAGGATGGCGCCCGATCGCACAGGGCACGCTCGAAGACAAACTCTGGATCGAAGGCTATCCGCCGTCCGGCGCGACCTGGGCCTGGGCGATCTCCAACCGCGGCCGCGACCGCCAGGCCATGGTCAGGCTCGATCTGCAGACCGGGCGCGAGACTCTGGTCTATCAGGACGAGCGCGCCGACATTCAGGGCATGTGGACGGACGATGAGACCTATGAGCCGCTGATGGCGTGGTCGGTGCCGGACTATCCGCGCACCAAGGTGTTCGACCCCAAGATCAAGGCGGTGCTCGACCGGCTCAACAAGGATGGGCAGTTCGATCTCCGGTTCACCGCGTGGAGCCGGGACAAGTCGCTTATCACGCTGTCGCTCAACCGGGACACGCAAGGGGTGTCCTCGCTGCTGATCGACCAGCGCAGCGGCAAGGTGACCACCCTCGCCTCGCCCGAGATCAGCAAGCATGCCGATCAGCTGTCGCGCATGCGACCGGTGCGCTTCACGGCGCGCGACGGGCTTGAACTCAACGGCTATCTGACCCTGCCGCGCGGGGTCGAGGCGCGCAATTTGCCGATGGTGCTGAGGGTGCATGGCGGGCCGTTCTCACGTGACTTCTGGGGCTATGGGGCCGACGACCAGTTGCTGGCGAACCGCGGCTATGCGGTGTTGCGGGTCAATTACCGCGGCTCGACCGGCTATGGCCGGACCTTCATGAAAGCGGCCAAAAAGCAGTTCGCCCGCAAGATGCATGACGACCTGATCGACGCGGTGCGCTGGGCGGTCGAGGAAGAGATCGCCGATCCGGACAAGGTGGCGATCTACGGCCACAGCTATGGCGGCTACGCGACACTCGTCGGCCTCACCTTCACGCCGGAGGTGTTCGCCGCAGGCGTCGACGTGGTCGGGGTGTCGGACCTCGTCACCGCGTTCAAGACCTTCCCGAGCTACTGGAAGAACGGCCTTGCGCGCTGGCATGCCTATGTCGGCCGTCTCGGCAACCCGGACGATGTCGCCGACATGGCGGCCCGCTCGCCGATCAACTATGTCGACCGCATCTCCAAACCGCTCCTGGTGGTGCACGGCGCCAACGACGTGCGGGTGATCCGGGCGCATTCCGACAAGATCGTCGCGGCGGCCGAGCGCAACGGGGTCGACGTCGAATACATCGTGTTCGAGGACGAAGGCCACGCGATCCGCAGGTGGCAGAACAAGGCCACCTTCGCCCGCGCAATGGAGCAGTTCCTGGCCAAGCACCTGGGCGGCCGCGCGGAGATCCCGCAGCTGCGCAAGGCGGAAGCGACGGGCGACGGCGTTACGCCTGGTCTGGCGGCCCCCGCCGGTGCGTATCCATAAACACCGTTACAGACAAAAAGATGCCGCGGATGTTACTCCGCGGCAAGTTCGGCCACCCGAGGGTGACCGTGCTGGCTTACAGTCCGGGCAATGATGCCCGGCCGTTGCCTCGCTTATTTCGAGATGAAGATCTGCTGTGCCAGCTGTTTCGTGATGCTCTTGAACGAACTGGACAGCTCCGCATTGTCCTCGGCGATGTAGAAATATTCCGCACCGCTGGCACATGCGCGCAGCCGATCTTCGGTATCCTGGTCCTCAAGTTCGAACGCGACCGTGATGACGAGGATGTTCTGGTCCTTCATGTCCTCGCACATGGCCGCGAGGTTGCTCTCGCCGTTCGCGATCGAGCGCGAGCCGCCGGGGTCCCACGCGTTCTGGGTCTGGCGGCCGTCGGTCAGGAGCACGACCGCCTGCAGCAGCTCGTCATTGTCGTCAGACGTGGTCTCGGCGAACGGCGCGTTCGGGGTCAGCAGGTGCCAGCCGAACGCCATGCCGATGGCGATGTTGGTCCAGGCGTAGGGACGCATGTCCTCGAGCTGATCGACGATGCCCTCGTGATCGTCGGTCAGCGGGCGGACGACGAGGTCGCGGCTGACATAACCGTTGCAGTTCGAGACATTGTGTTCGCCCGGGCCGTTATCGACCTCGATACCCCATTTGGTGTCGTCGCTCGATGTCGGCGTGGTGGCCTGGGTGTTGTGGGGATATTTGCGGTCGAAGGTGCATCCGGTCCATGTGCCGGTCGACGGCTGGCCGGCGACATGGGCGTTCGGCAGCGAGACATAGACATGCTGCGAGAACGGCACCAGCCCGATCTTGACCTGGTCGTTCTCGCCCTCGTCCGACAGGGTCTCGACCAGGTCGATGGCGGCGTCGCGCATGGTCTGGTACTTGCCCTTCCGGTTCATCGACCCGGAATAATCGAGCACGAGGACGATCTCGCCGTCCTTGAGCGACGGGATGGTGATCTCGGTCGAGGCGCCGACACCCATCTCGGTGATTCCGGCGATCTGCATCAATGTGGTGTCCAGACTGGCGTCGACGCTGGCGACGACAGTGCCGTCCTCGACATCGAAGCTCGGCGTCGCCACCTCGCCCAGTGCGCCGTCTGGATAGTTGGCGGCGAACACGGCCTCGGCGGTTTCGATCCGCTCCTCGTCGCTGACCCCTGTGACGGAGGCGGCGGCGAGCGCTGCAGCATCGAGCGCGGACTGCATCCTGTTCTCGACCACATAGGCGCGTGCGATATCGACCGCGGCGCCGCCGGCAAGCAGCATGGGGATCAGGGCAAGGCTGAAGATGATCGCCACGTTGCCGCGCGTTTCGCTTGCGAAACGACGAAGGATGGAGCTCGAAAAACCACTGTACCGCATCGGCCAAATGCCTCCTGTAACCGCATCTTGCGAACCATCGGGCACCGTCCGGGTGCGGGACATGTTCGCGTGTCTTGGGGTTCAGGGAAGCAAACCGCGTGCCGAAGCGGGCAGCCGGCGCCTGCAACGTTGGAGCATGGTTACCGGCCAGTTAACGCAACAGGCCATGTCACGGTAAGTCACGGTGTCAGGCCTTACGAAATGAAAACGTTTTCATATGTTTAGGATGTTATCCGGTCGCGCCATGGAAGCTGGGGTCCATGGGCAGCGCGCCGGCGGGCAGCCCGCCGGAGAACTGGCCACGAAGCCAGTCCGGCACACGGTTCATGCAGTCCGGGACACCTGCATACACGAACCGGCAGTTAAAAAGAGACCGATCCATGATCTACGGTAACCCGTCCCGCAACTCGCGCGTCCACATGGCCGCGCTTCTCGATCACGAACGCGACACCGAGCCTCTGGCTCAGGTCTTTTCCGCCTACTGGCCGGGCTATACGGTGTATTCCGCCGATACGCCGGCCCAGGTCATCGACTTGATCGATGCGGTCGAAAACGATCTGAGCACGGACAAGATCGACTGCGTCTTCGTCGATGTGTCGCCGCCGTTTCAACATCTGTCGAAGGCGTTCATCCGAACGTTCAAGGAGCGGTTCGCGGATAACGGCCGGCCGGTGGTCGGCCTGACCGCGGGCTGCGGACGCGATGACGTGCCCCATGTGCTGCAGGAGCAGATCGACCTGATCATCCCCTACCCGATCAGCAAGCTCAACGCCGAACGGGTCTCGCTGCTGGTGGTCGAGCGCTGGATGCCCTGCGTCTAAAGCATCTTCCGTTTACCCGGAACGAAATGGGTCAGATGGCCCGGCACGGGCGTGCCTTCGGCGAGGCGCGGACAGGGCTCAGGCGCGCCCAGCGAGACGGTGATCGGCACCACGCCCGCCCATACCGGCAAGGCGTAATCCTCCTCATCGTCGACCGGCTGGCCGCTGCGCACCTTTGCAGACGCCTCGTCGATCGGTATTGAGAGCACGGTCGTCGCCTTGAGCTCCTGATCCGTCACCGGCCGCAATTGCGCCCAGCGGCCTGGAAACATCTGCTCGATGAAGGTCTCCATCCGAGCGAGTTTCTCGCCCGCGTCCTCGACCTTCCCGGCGGTACCGAAGATCATCACCGAACGGAAATTGGCGGAGTGATGGAAGCCCGAGCGGGCCATGACGAAGCCGTCCATGTGGGTCACGGTGAGACACACGTCCGCCCCGACCGTCTTGCGCAGCATGCGGCTCGCCGACGAGCCGTGCCAATAGACCCGGTCGCCCTCGCGCCAGTAGAGCGTTGGCGTGACATAGGGGCTGCCGTCGACGACATAGCCGACATGGCACAGCGCACCGGCATCCAGGATGGCGTCGATGGTCTCGCGGTCATAGGCGCCGCGCTCATGCAGCCGGCGCAGCCGGGTCTTCTCACTGGGGGCGTTAACGGTCATGCGGGGCTCTCTCCTTGAAACCGGCGTCCTCGGCAGTGTAGATAGAGTGGAAAGTGGCTATTGTGAAACGGCCAGTTTACATAAAAATCAAGATACCAGTTGAGCGCCCATGCCCCGCGAACCCAATGCCACCCTGGTCTCCGTCGCCCTCGACCCCAAGGCGGCCGGTGCGCTTTACGTCCAGCTCTTCGAGCAGGCGCGCGACCTGATCCTCGAGGGCCGGCTGAAGCCGCGCCAGAGACTGCCGTCGAGCCGGGCGCTGGCGCGCGATCTCGGCGTCTCGCGCACGACCACGCTCGCGGCCTATGAGCAACTGGCGAGCGAAGGCTATATCGAAGGCCGGGCGGGATCGGGCATCTATGTCGCCTCGGAGCTGCCGGAGGATCTCTTGTCGGCCCGGGGCCCCATTGTCGGTCTCGGCCCCGGCGCAGCGCAGGCGCCCGCCGCGCCCACCAGGCCCGCCGCCGCGCCGTTCGATGCGGGCATGCCGGAGACGCGGGGCTTCCCGTTCGCTGAATGGAGCCGGCAGCTCGGCCGCTCCTGGCGGACGCCCTCCGCCGACATGCTCCACCTGACCGACCCGGCGGGCCACCTGCCGCTGCGCCAGGCGATCGCCGACTATTTGCGCGACATGCGCGGGCTCGAATGCGCGGCGGACCAGATCTTCGTGACCGCGAGCGCCGCCCAGTCGATCGCGATTGTCGCGCGCACCCTGCTTGGGCCGGGCGACCGGGTGCTGGTCGAGGACCCGTGCTATCCAGCGGCCAGGCGCGCGCTGGTCGATGCCGGCGCCGACGTGGTGCCGGTTGCGGTCGACGCGGACGGCTTCGCGCCGCAGTCGATACCGGCGCAGGCGCAGGACGCCCGGGCCGCGATCGTCACCCCGTCGCGGCACTATCCCCTGGGCATGACCATGCCGCTGGCGCGCCGGCTGGACCTGCTCAACTGGGCCGACCGGCGCCGGGGCTGGATCGTCGAGGACGACTATGACAGCGAGTACCGCTATGTCGGCCGTCCGCTGTCGGCGCTCATGAGCCTCGACCGCTCGGGGACCGTGATCTATCTCGGCAGCTTCTCCAAGATCATGTTCCGCGCGCTCAGGCTGGGCTATGTGGTGGCGCCCATGGCGCTGGTGCCCGACATCCGCGCAACGCTTGGCGATTTCGGCCCGACGGCGTCGGCGCTCGCCCAGCCTGCGCTTGCGGGCTTCATGGCCTCGGGCCACCTCGCCGCCCATATAAGGCGCATGCGCAGGCTCTATGCCGACCGACAGAAGGCGCTGACCCGGGCGCTGGAGACACATCTTGCCGGTCTCCTCAGTGCGCCCAGCCAGAATGCCGG
>JBPCWF010000283.1:0-2954 GCA_051009775.1 Hyphomicrobiales bacterium
AGGCCGCGATGGCACCTCGGATGGTCCTTGCCGTCGGCCTTCCTGGCGTGACGGCCCTGTTTGGACGATTTGGTCTTGACCCCGTGATCGCCGTAGCTGTCGGCAAACGAGGCGGGGGACGGGGCGAGAAACAGCCCGGCCGCGAGGGCGAGGCCGAATGCCGTGGCTGCGCGTTTCATGGGCATCTGCTCCTTTTGATCGAACCGTAGCCCATGTGGATGGCCGAATGCGGGCATGCCAATGACATTGTGATCGAGCCCGGATCACAATGGGGTGTGCACGGTCCCCGTCACGCCTTGCGCCGGGCGTCGAGCACGGTCTCGACCGCCCGGGCCTGGGAGAACAGGTCGTGATCGGCGCCGTTCTCGCCCATCAGCATGACGCCGACCGGCGCCGCGCCCGGACTGTGCGCCGGCACGGAGATGGCGCAGCGGTCGAGGAAATTGCCGACCGAAGTGTTGCGCAGGAGCAGGAAATTGAGCCGCAGGTAGTCGTCATCGTCCCCGAATGCGGCGATCGGCGGCGCCACGATGGCGCAGCTTGGCATGATCAGCGCGTCGTAATGGCGCGTGATCCTGTGCGCGTGCTCGATGATGCGGTCCCGTGCGGCGAGGATATCGAGGAACTCCGCCGCGCTCTGCTCGGCGCCGGAGCGGATGCGCTTGGCGACGCGCTGGTCGTAGTCCGCCTCGTGGGCCTCAAGCTGCTCCCTGTGGAAGGCAAAGGCCTCCGCCGCGCTCAGGCCGCCCTTGACGTTGAGGCCCGGCAGTTCGGCGAGCACGCCGATATCGACATCCTCGAGCACGGCGCCGGCGTCCGAAAGGGCGCTCAGCGAGGCCTCGAAGACGCCCGCCACCGTGTCGTCCAGATCGCCCATGACCAGGGTCTGGAGCACGCCGAGCCTCAGGCCCCTTGGACTGCGCTCCGGAACCTCGCCCGCCCAGTCCGTGCTCATGATGGCGTCGACCGCGGCGCAGCACGCGACCGATGACCCCAGGGGCCCGACCGAATCGAGCGACGGTGACAGGGGATAGGCGCCTTCGAGCGGCACCCGCCAGGCACTCGGCTTGTAGCCTACGATGCCGTTCAGTGCCGCCGGGATGCGGCATGAGCCGCCGGTGTCGGTGCCGAGCGCCACCGCCGCCATGCCGTCGGTGACCGAGACCGCCGCGCCCGCCGACGAGCCGCCGGGAATGCGCCTTGTCTCCCGGTCGTAGGGATTGGCCGGCGTGTCGTAGTGCGGATTGATGCCGACGCCCGAATAGGCGAACTCGGTCATGTTGGTGCGGCCCATGATGACGAAGCCCGCCGCGCGCACCCGTGCGATGGCAGGCGCGTCGCGCTCGGCGGGCGCGGCGTCCGCCAATACCGTCGATCCGGCCCTGGTGACCTCACCGGCGACGTCGAACAGATCCTTGACCGAGATCGGAATGCCGGCATAAGGCGACGGCGCGGCGCCGCGCGCCCTGAGACCGTCCATATAGTCGGCGGTCGCCAGCGCGCCGTCGCGGTCGACGGAGAGAAACGCACGGACGCCCTCGCCCGAGGCATCGTCGATGCGCGCGAGGCAGGCTTCGGTCAGCGCCCGGGATGTCGTCCGTCCGGAGCCGAGATCTTGGGCCAGTTCGGCCAGGGTCTTCATCTGGGGTGCGCCCTTTCTGGTGAGGAGACGTCAGGAGATCGCGTCGAGCGTGCGGTACCACATGGTGACCGCGGCGAGATAGAGCCGCTGCGCACCGTGGAACGGTATGGCTTTGATCGAACTGACCGGCACCGGCAGTTCGCTCGCATCGCCCGAGACCGCGTGCCGGCCCATGGCGCCGCCGAGCGCGGTCGCAAGCGCCACGCCGCGACCGTTATAGCCGAGCGCGATGGTCAGTCCGGGCTCCGGCTCATGGACATGGGGGTACATGTCCGGCGTGATCGCGATGCGTCCGGACCAGCGGTGGTCGAACTCGACATCGCCGACCTGCGGGTAGAGCTTGTGCATCGCCTGCTCGACATGGGTGAAGTCCCCTGCCCCGTCAGGATCATGGTGGCTGCCGCGGCCGCCGACCACGAAACGCCCGGCATCGTCGGTGCGGGCATAGATCAGGAACTTGCGGGTGTCCGACATGCAGTGACCTTCGGGCAGGATCGAGGAGAGCACGTTCTGGCTCAGCGGCCTTGTCGCGACGATGAAGCTGTTGACCGGGAAATAGGACCGCCCGAGCTTGCCGTAGATGTCGCCGCCATAGGCGTTGGTGGCGAGGATCACCCGGTCCGCGACAAGCTTGCCCTTGGCGGTCGCGACCGACCATTTGCCATCCCCGCGCTCGAGACTCACGACTTCGGAGCGGGTGAAGATCCTGGCCCCTTCCGAAATCGCTGCGCGCGCAAGGCCGCGGGCATAACTCAGGGGATTGACCGAGCCGCAGCGCTTGTCGTGCAGCGCGCCGATATAGCCCTCGCTGCCGAGCAGGCGCCGGGCCTCGTCGGCACCCAGGAATTCCACGTCCTCGCCACGGCTCTGCCACTGCTCGGCGAGCGCCCGGCTCGGCCGCATGGCCGCCTCCGAATGCACCGCCTGCAGCCAGCCCGCGCGCCGGGCCTCGCATTCGATGCCGTATTTCTCGATCAGCTCGAACACCAGATCGGGACCGCGCGCGGAGAACGCAACCAGCCGCTCGCCGCGTTCCCTGCCGAACTTGGCAACCGCTTCTTGCGGCGACCATTTCAGCCCGGCGATGACCTGCCCGCCATTGCGCCCCGACGCGCCCCAGCCCGGTTCGCCCGCCTCGACCAGGCACACCGAGGCGCCGGCAAGGCGCGCATGGAGCGCCGCGGACAGGCCGGTGAACCCGCCGCCGACAATGGCGATGTCGCAGGTCTCCGTGCCTTCGAGCGGTCCCGTCTCGACGGCCGCCTCGGCGCTCGCCGCCCATAAGGACGGCGGCAGGCGCGCGGGGTCGGCC
>JBPCWF010000284.1:0-4289 GCA_051009775.1 Hyphomicrobiales bacterium
GCGCTGGAGCGAGCATTCGCGCTCGAAGCAGTGCACAACGCGCTCGCCGTCGCCCAGCACCTGGACCTCCACATGGCGCGCGGTCTCGATCAGCTTCTCGATATAGAGCCCGCCGTCGCCGAAGGCGGCCTGTGCTTCCGCCGAAGCCTGCGGCACGAGGCGTTCGAATTCGTCAAGATCGTTGACGATGCGGATGCCGCGGCCGCCGCCGCCGGCCGCCGCCTTGATCAGGACCGGGAAGCCGATCTCCTCGACGATCGCGCGTGCCGAGGCGACGTCGTCGATCCGCCCGTCGCTGCCGGGCACGGTCGGCACGCCGGCGGCCTGCGCCGCCTCGCGTGCGGCCACCTTGTCGCCCAGGAGCCTGATCGATGCGGCTGTCGGCCCGACGAAGATCATGCCGGCCTCGACCACCGCGTCGGCGAAACCGGCATTCTCCGCCAGGAAGCCGTAGCCCGGATGGACCGCATCGGCGCCTGAACGTTTCGCCGCGTCGATCACCGCCTCGATGTTGAGATAGGACTTCGCCGCCTGGGGCGGGCCGATGTCGACCGCGCGGTCGGCAAGCCTGACCGCGAGCGAGTCTGTGTCCGCCTGGCTGTGGGCCTGGACGGTGCGGATACCCATTTCCTGCGCCGCGCGGACGATGCGCACGGCGATCTCGCCTCTATTGGCGATGAAAAGGGTGTCGATCGGCATATCGATCTCAGGTCCCGCTAGGCTTCGATTTCGAGCAGCGGCTGGCCGGCCATGACCGCGTCCTCGTTCCCGACCAGGAACTTAGCCGCCGTGCCGGCGGCATCGGCCTTGACTTCGTTGAAAGACTTCATGACCTCGACAAGCCCGATGACATCGCCTTCCGCGATGGCGTCGCCTTCCTCCTTGTAGGGCGGCTGGTCGGGCGCGGGTTTGCGGTAGAAGGTGCCGGGCAGCGGGGAGAGGATCTGTTTGGTTGCCATGAGTGTGTTCCGTTGTTCGTGTTGAGGTGTCGTGTCAGGCCGCGCCGGCCAGATAGGGTTTTACGGCGTCGCGCACCGCGATGGCGACGTCGGTCGCGTTGGGCGTGTCGGAGTGGACGCAGATGCAGTCGGCCCGGACCGTTACGTCCTGGCCGTTGACCGACTTGGTTTTGCCTTCCTCGATCGAGCGCACGGCCCGCTCGGCCGCGTCCGCGGGGTCGACCGGATCGTGCTGCATGGTGATGATCAGCCCGCCGTCGTCATTGTAGAACAGGTCGGCATAATACTCCGCGATGAACTGGTGGCCGCGCTCCTGGTAGATCTTCTCATGCAGCGTATTGACCATGCCGAACAGCGGCACCTTGAAGATGTCGGCGGCGTCGCAGATCGCGTGCGCGATGTGCTCCTGGCGTGACGCCATGCCGTAAAGCGCGCCATGGGGCTTGATGTGATTGAGCACCACGCCCTCGGCATCGAGGAACCCCTTGAGCGCGCCGACCTGGTAGATGACGATATTGGCGAGCTCGTCGCGTCCGATCTTCATCTCGCGTCGGCCGAAGCCCTGAAGGTCGGGCAGGGACGGGTGCGCGCCGACCTTGACGCCATGCGCCTTCGCCAGCCTGACCGTCGAGCGCATGTGATTGGGATCGGAGCCGTGAAAGCCGCAGGCCACGTTGGCGAGCGAGATCAGGGGCATCATGGCCTCGTCGTCGCCCATCTTGTAGAGACCGTAGCTCTCGCCCATGTCGCAGTTGATCTCCACCATCACGCATCTCCTTTTTGACCAAGTGTCACCGGCTCTCCACCCCTGGCGGCGGAGGAGGCGATCGCTTCCATCACCGCGACCGTGTGGACGGCCTCGTCGGGTTCGACTCTGAACGATGCCGTGCCGGCGCAGGCATCGGAAAATTCTTCCAGTTCCGCCTTGAGCGTGTCGACCGGCGTGAGCGCGACCGGCTCTTTCTGCTGTCCGACCGCCTGGACGTGCAGTTCGTTGGCGTCGATCGCCGCGAAGGCATTGGCCTTGGTGCCGTAGATGTTGCAGAAGCTCACATAGGGCGCGGCGGCGAAGGTGCCGAGATAGGCGGTCGCGCCCGATGAAAGCTCAAACAGGGCGCTGGTCGTGTCGTCGACATCGACCTCCAGGACACGCCGCGTGGCGAGCGCCGTGACGCGGGTCGCCGGGCCGCCGAGCCAGGTCAGGAGGTCGATCATGTGGATGCCGAGGCCGGCAAGCCCGCCGGCCGGGCTCTCGTCGCGGCTGGCCCGCCAGTGGTCCGCGGTCCAGTTCGTCGCCGACGGCGCGGAGAAATTGGTTTCGATGTGGAGCAGGGTGCCGAGGTCGCCGTTCCAGAGCATTTCCTTGAGACGTTGCGCCGCCGCGGAGAAGCGCCGGTTCTGGCCGACCGCCAGCGTCACGCGGGCGTGCCGGCAGGCGTCGACCGCCTGCTGCGCGCTCTGGGGCGTCAGGGTGAAGGGCTTTTCGACGAAGACATGCTTGCCCGCTTCAGCGGCTTCGATCACATGCTGGGCATGGAGCGAGTGCGGTGTGGTCAGGATCACCGCATCGATCTCCGGGTCGGAGAGCACGGCCTCGTAGCTGTCATGCTGGCCGGTCGAGAACTTCTCCGCGAAGGCGTCGCGTTTGCCGGCCGAGCGCGAGAAGCAGGAGACGATCCGGATCCTGTCCGACTTGCCCTGGACCGCACCGGCCAGTTCGTCCGACCACCACCCCAGACCTATGGAAGCTGCGCGCAACATCATGTCAGTCCTGTAGTTCCGCGATCATGCGCTGGCGGATCTGGTCGGCGACCACGGCGAGGATCAGCAGAACGCCGATGACGACGGTCTGCAGATAGCTCTCGATCCGCGCCAGGTTCATGCCGTTCTGCACCAGGCCGATGAAGACGGCACCGAGCACCACATTGCCCAGGCGGCCGACCCCGCCGCGCAGGCTGACGCCGCCGATGACGCAGGCCGCGATCGATTCGAGCGGCATGGAGGCGCCGATATTGGCCTCGCCGGTCTCGAGCCGTGCGGTCAGCATCAGGCCGGCGATGGTCGCCAGCGCGCCGCACAGCACATAGGCCAGGAACAGATGCAGCCTGGTGTTGATGCCGGACAGGCGCGACGCCTTGAGATTGCCGCCGATGGCATAGAGGTAGCGCCCGAGCCGGGTCCAGTTGAGCACCACATACATGATCACGATCAGCGCCAGCGTGACCACAATGGGCGCCGGCACCCCGAAGATGCGGCCGAAGCCGAAGGTCGAGCCATAGGCGTCGGGCATGCCGTAGACCGGAACGCCGCCGGTCAGCGACAGCGCGATGCCGAAGCCGACCGAGGCCATGCCGAGTGTCATCATGAAGGGCGAAACGTTGAACAGGGCGACGCCGATGCCGTTGACCGCGCCGATCGAGACGCCGGCGGCGAGCCCGGCCAGCATGCCCAGCGCAATCGCCAGCCAGGCCATCTCCGGCATGGCGGCGAAGGCCGACGACATGGCGAGCGCGCCGACCACGGAGGTGACCGCCAGGATGGTGCCGACGGACAGGTCGAAGCCGCCGGTCAGCAGCGCCAGCATCTGGCCCATGGCGACCATGGTGAGATAGGTCGACTGGCGCGCCACGTTCATCAGGTTGCGCCCGGTCAGGAAATTGTCCGACATCAGCGCGAACACGATCACGGAGATGAGCAGAAGGAACGGCAGCACGCCGAGGCGCACGAAGCCGAGCTGCAGCCAGTAGGTGAACGGCCGCCGGCCTTCGGTATGGTCGAAGTCGCCCGCCATCACGCGGCCTCTTTCTCAAAGAAGTGGCTCAGCACCTTGTCCTGGGTGATGTCGCCGCCTTTCAGTTCGGCCCGCAATTCGCCGCGATACATGACGTAGGTTCTGTTGGTCAGGTGCAGGATCTCCGGCAGGTCCGACGAGATCAGGAGAACGCCCGCGCCCGCCTCACACAGCTCCTTGATGAAGCCGTAGATCGCAACGCGCGTGCCGACATCGACGCCGACCGTCGGCTCGTCGAAGATGAACAGCTTGACGTCGCGGGCGAGCGCCTTGGCGATCAGCACCTTCTGCTGGTTGCCGCCGGAGAAATGGTCCATGTCGCGCTCGAGATTGAGCGGCCGGAGCTCGACGCGCTCGGCGAGTTCCTGCGTCCGTTTGCGCTCGTAGCGGCGCCTGAGGAACAGGAGCGATGAGAAGTCCTGACGGTCGAGCGAAGGCAGCGAGATGTTCTCGCGCGCGCCGCGCATCATCATCAGGCCCTCGTCGCGCCGGTCGGCGGGCACATAGTAGAGCCCGCGCCGGAGCATGGCTCTGACCGG
>JBPCWF010000285.1:0-2890 GCA_051009775.1 Hyphomicrobiales bacterium
GGTCAATAGTTTGCTCAGCCGTCCTTTTTTGTTTCCAAAATTTCCAATTTCTCACAAGCCTCCGCTTTCAACGAATTGCGTTTCGCGACTCTCCTCATACATTCTCGTAGAGCCTCAATCGTCGAAAACTTAGGTTTCTCGGTGAATTCGCTGATCGCTACGTGCATACTTGAACGGCTTTCTAACTCGGCGGGCCACCATTACCAACAAACCACCCGCAATGGCGCCAACACCATTGGCGATGAAGTCGGAGAGTTCCCCGGCGCGGCCGAAATAGGGCTGGATCACTTCTATGAGCCCGCCAAAGGCGATCACTATGCCGAACATGGCCGCCGCGCTCCCCACGGTCCGGCGTCGAACCAGCGCCAGCAGCGACAACGCGCAGTAAGCGGCGAAATGGTTGAGCGTATCGTTGACCGGAATTCCGGCAGCCGCTGACTGCGGCAGGAACGAAAGAACGGCAATCAGGATTGCCGCGGCGACCGCCAGCCGGTCGGCGTGGCCGGCGAGCAACAGCCTCGCTCTTGTCACGGCGGTTTCCGTCACCTCACTCAACCTTCTCCCGCCGGCACGAGCGGACCGGCGCCGGTGACGATCGCCAGGCGCCCGCTTCAACGCACAGCGAAGGTGCAGACCAGTGCGCCCTGCTTGACCCAGCAGTTGCTCACCGTGCCGGCGTTCAGGTCGACCCGAAACACGCCCTTCTCCGCGGTGCTGGCGCCGCGGCGCAGGGCGTAGCGGCCGGGTGTCTGGGCGCCGGCGAGGCCGCCGCCCGCCATGCATTCGGTATTGGTGCCGTTGAACCAGCACACCGCCATCGCTCCGGTCTTGATGTCGACCCGGTAGATGCGGTTGCTCTGGGTGCTGGGCGGGGCCAGAAACTCATAGCGGTCCTGCGCGGCGGCCGGTGCGGCGGTCAGTGCCGGGGCCAGCAGCCCAAGGCCGATTGCAACGAGAACCAGCGGGTTGATCCACCGGTCGGATGGTGCGGTCATCACGGTCTCCTGGCGGGGTCGGGAGGTTTGGTCTAGCACCCCTTTTATGACACTCGCATGACATTGCAAAGCGGCGGCTCGCCGTCTGATTAACGGTCGCATCAAGGTTCCGCCGGCGCTTGGACCGGTCCGTTAGCGGTTGTCCGAGGCGGCAGATCGCCTATAAGAAAGCGATCCCGGGGCGAGGGGCGCACCGGGGCGATCAGGAGCACGGGGTCGAGATGGCCGACGCCGCCGAACAGTTTGAAATCCATGACGAAGACGGCGTCCTGACGTCGGACTTCGTGTCGGCGGTTGAGGACGCGGTCGACGCGGAGAATGCCGACCGGTTGCGGCTGTTGACGGAGGGCTTGCACGAGGCCGATTTTGCCGACCTCATGGAGCTGATGCGCTCGGAAGAGCGCGAACAGTTCATCAAGCTGCTCGACCGAGACATCAACTATGCGGCGCTGACCGAGCTTGACGAAAAGATGCTCGACGAAGTGCTCGATGTCCTGCCGCCGGACACGGTGGCCGAGGCCGTTACCGAGCTCGAGTCCGATGACGGGGTCTATCTGCTCGAGGGGCTGGAGCCGGAGGAGCAGGCGGAGGTCCTCGCCAAGGTCTCGATCACCGACCGGCTGGCGGTCGAGCGCAGCCTGGAATACCCGGAAGACTCCGCCGGCCGGCTGATGCAGATCGAGCTGGTCGCCGTGCCGCCGTTCTGGACCGTTGGCCAGACCATCGACTACATGCGCACAACCGACGACCTGCCCAACAGCTTCGTCGAGGTGTTCGTGGTCGACCCGAGCTTCCGCCTGGTCGGCACGATCCCTGTGAGCCGCATCCTGCGCACGCCGCGCGACGCCAAGGTCACCGACATCATGAACGCGGAGCAGTCGATCTTCCATGTTGACGACGAGCAGGAAGACGTCGCCTACAAGTTCGAGCAATATAATCTGGTTTCGGCGGCCGTAGTGGACGCGGGCGAGCGTCTGGTCGGCGTCATCACCATCGACGACATCGTCGACGTCATCCAGGAAGAAGTCGAGGAGGATATCCACCGGCTCGGCGGCGTCGGCGACGAGGAACTGACCGACACGGTGTGGACCACCACGCGCAGCCGTTTCGCCTGGCTTCTGATCAATCTGGGCACCGCGGTTCTGGCCTCACTGGTGATCGGCCTGTTCGATGCGACCATCGATCAGATGGTGGCGCTGGCGATCCTGATGCCGATCGTCGCCTCGATGGGCGGCAATGCGGGCACCCAGACGATGACGGTCGCCGTGCGCGCGCTGGCGACCCGCAGCCTCGGACCGCTCAATGCGTTTCGCGTGATCGGCCGCGAGGTCGCCGTCGGGCTGTTCAACGGCATTGTGTTCGCCGCGATCATCGGTGTCGTCGCGACGATGTGGTTCGGCAACACCCATCTGGGCATAGTCATTGCCGCCGCCATGGTGGTCAACATGATCGTCGCCGCTCTGTCGGGCATCCTGATCCCGCTGACCCTCGACCGGCTCGACATCGACCCGGCGATCGCCTCCACCGTGTTCGTCACGACGGTGACCGATGTTGTCGGTTTCTTCGCGTTCCTCGGGCTTGCGGCGGTGTGGCTCCTTTAGGGCAGTGCAGCGGACGGATCACCAGGGATGATCAGCCTCCGCAAGCCGCAATAGCGACCATCGTCTATTCTTTGCCGACAGCCGATTTCGCGGCCTTGGGCATGAGCCGCTCAAATATCGATCTGAAACCGCCGGCGAGGCCGCCCGGCATGAACAGGACGAAAAGGACCAGCGCCAGCCCCATGCCGATATTGCGGGCGTCGCCGAACTCCTTCATCCATTCGATGACAACCATCATCACCGCCGCTCCGATGAACGGCCCCCAGGTCGATCCAAGGCCGCCGACGATGACCA
>JBPCWF010000286.1:0-3889 GCA_051009775.1 Hyphomicrobiales bacterium
GGCCTGACCCGCGCATCTCAAAGCTCGATCGCAGGTGGATGAGATTGCCGGATCACGTCCGGCAATGGCGGAGAACACGGTGCCGCCGCAGTCGCGCCTACTCGACATGCTGCAGGATCTGCCGGCCGAGGGCGAACAGACGCTGCTCGAGCAGGACCGGCGACTCGCAGACATAGGTCAGGGACTGCTGGCGCTCGTCGAAGATGCGCGTGTCCCACGACAACTGCTCCTCCAGGGCGTCGCGCCGCTTCTCATCTTCCGCTGAAAGTTCCGCCTTGCTCAGAACCGCGTTGAATTCATGCCGGGTCGTGTTGATCTTCTCCGCCAGCGCCAGCTGTTTCTTGGCGTAGCGCCCGATGCCGGCCATGATCTCGCGGCGCTCCCGGTTGATGGTCTGCAGAAGTCCGGCAAAAAGCGACGTGAGCTGCAGGTTTTTTTGCGCACCGAGGCCGGTCGCGAAATCGTCGATCAGCCTCTTGGCGTCGTCCAGCGCGAGGCGGCGCTGAGACAGGCGCGTGACCATATCCGCGACCGCCGGGACCTTCTGCCAGGAGCGGTCCTTGTCGGAGAATTGCGGGCCGGTCCAGACCACGCCAGCGGTGATCTCGGGCACCTTGCGCTGGATGCACGGCCATTCCGGATCCGCGCCGCCCGCCGCATGGAGGACGGCTACGGGCGACAGGACGGCCAGGAGCACGCAGCAAAACGCCAGAACACTGAAACCACGCATCGTCATCATCCACTTCCGCCCGGCCCGCCGCGCCGGGCGATCAGGCCCTTGGACGGGTTATAGGCATAAATCGCGGCACCGAGAAACACCGCGGTGCATCCGGCGACCACCGCCGCCGCCAGCCCGTTGAACTCGCCATGGAGGGCAAACCGGATCAGCTCGACGCAATAGGTAAAGGGGTTGAACAGGCAGATCTTGTAGAGCAGCGGGCTGGTCTCGCCGACCCGCCACAACGGATAAAGCGCCGAGGAAGCGAAGAACACCGGAAAGATCACGAAGTTCATGACGCCGGCGAAGTTCTCCAGCTGCTTGATCATGGATGACAGCAGGAGGCCCAGGGCGCCGAGCATGAGGCCGGACAGGACCAGCGCCGGCAACAGCGTGAGATAGCCGATGACCGGCGGCTCGACCTCCCAAAGCCAGGCGATGGCCAGGAACACATAGACCTGCAGCAGCGACACCGCGACGCCCGCCAGCAGCTTGGACACCAAAAGGAACCAGCGCGGAAACGGGCTGACCAGAAGCGTGCGCATGTTGCCCATCTCCCGGTCGTAGACCATGGACAGCGACGACTGCATGCCGTTGAACAGCTGGATCATGGCGACCAGTCCGGGCGTGATATAGACCTCGTAGAGCACATAGGTCTCGTAAGGCGGGATGATCGAGACGCCCAGCACGGAGCGGAAGCCGGCGGCGAAGATGAAGAGCCAGACGAGCGGGCGCACCAGGGCGGCAACGAAGCGTTCGCGCTGATGCAGGAAGCGAAGGCCCTCGCGCCAGACGATGCCGGACATGCAGCGGAGATGGCCCGCGAGACCGAGATTTCCACCGGGGCTACGGTCAGTGACCCGGGTCATGACGTCGCCTCTGTTCCATCTCCGGAGAGCGCTTCGAATGCGCCCTGGAGATTCGTCGCACCGCTTACGGCGATCACGTCATCAACATCACCTTCGGCGCGAACCCGGCCATTGTGCAGGACCACGAC
Source organism: Hyphomicrobiales bacterium (assembly GCA_051009775.1). GTDB lineage: Bacteria > Pseudomonadota > Alphaproteobacteria > Rhizobiales > JAJFHB01 > JBPCWF01. The sequence goes on from JBPCWF010000286.1 coordinate 1,716, forward strand.
CTGGGCATCACCGGGCACTTCGTCCAGAAGATGGGTTGCCCAAAGCACCGCGACGCCCTGGTCCCGGCAAAGCCCCCTCACCCGGTCGAGAATGTCCCGGCGCGCCTCGATGTCGAGACCGACGGTGGGCTCGTCGAGCAGGAGGAGGTCAGGACCGTGCAGCAGGGCGCGGGCGATCTCGATGCGGCGCATCTGCCCGCCGGACAGGGCGCGGACCTTGTCGCCGGCCCGGTCGGTAAGGCCGACGCGCTCCAGTTCGACGGCGGCGCGTTCCCGGATGCGCGCATTGGACATGCCGTGCAGCGCACCGTGATACATAAGGTTCTGGAGGGCCGTCAGATCGAGGTCCAGGGTGCGCTGCTGGAACACGACCCCCAGCCTCTCCAGGGCGGCGGTGGGTTCGCGCCTGACGTCGTGGCCGAGCACCTGAACGGTGCCCGACGTGTTCGTGTAGAGCCGGGTGATCAGAGAGAACAACGTGGTCTTGCCGGCGCCGTTCAACCCCAGCAGCACGCAAAAACGCGAGCGCCCGACAGAGAACGTTGCCTCGTCGAGCGCCTTGCGTTGTCCAAAGCTGTGGCTGACGCCGTCGATTACCAGCGCCGAAGCGCCTGTCTCACCCGCCGTCACCGTTCGCACCGTTGTCGGTCACTGGATTTGGATCTTCAGCGTTTGCAGATCTCCCCTGGATCCGGGCACCTTCACATAATACGAGCCGGGCTTGATGGCAATGAACCCGACCTCCATGGTCCCGGCTTCGTCAAACTCTACACTGTCGAGACCAAGCGGCCGGATCTCAAGACCTTCGATGACGATCTCGTCGATCCAGATCGCACGGAAGAACTCAGGGCCGACGAGCGCAAGTTCCTGTGTGCCGTCCGCGGTGATCTCGATCTCGTAATAGGTCCCCGATTTCAGGGTCAAGGGTGCGTCAGCAAGTGGCGCTCCCGCCGACAGCTTGATCGGCGGCAGGTCTTTCTTGTTTTTCCCAGACAACAACCCCGACAGGCCGAACCCCGTGGGCGCATCGTCATCATCATCGGCCAGCGCCCCAATCGGCAGCAAGGCCAGCATCGCAAACAACACCAAGATCTTTTTCACGTAACTCCTCCCACATTTTGAATTGAGATGGCCGGCATTCAGTTATTCGAGACCACTACGCCCCAGGGAAACCGTCCGACCGCAATCGACTTGATGACCTTCAAATTTTCGATGTCGATGACCGACACGTCATTGCTGACACCATTCGTGGTGAACAGCAGCTTTTCGTCAGGCGTCATGGCCAGTTGCCACACCCGCTGGCCAACCAGGAGGTACTTTTCGACTTCGTAGGTCTCCCCATTGACGACGGCAATCCTGTTGGCGGGGCCGAGCGCAACAAAAGCCTTTTTGCCATCGGATGTCACCCGCACCCCGACCGGTTGGATCGCCTCGGTTCGGACACCGGAGATCTCGAACGTCACCTTGTGTATGATTTCCCGGGTCTTCGTATCGATGACGCTGACCGTTCCGCCAATCTCCGAACTGACCCAAAGCTTGCTGCCATCAGCCGTAAACTCGGCGATGCGCGGACGGCTGTCGACCAGCACGTTGTGGACCACTTCATACGTCGTTGTGTCGATGAAGTGTGCCATGTTGGTGGTTTCGGAGGTGTTGACCAGCACGGCACCGTCCGGGCTGATGCCCATGCCCTCGGGCTCCACACCCACGGGCACTTCGGCCAGAACCTTATTCTTCTCGATATCAACTACGGTGACCAGATTGTCGTCTTCGTTGGCGACATAGAGCGGATTGCCGGAGGGGTGGAGAATGAACAGCTCAGGATCCGGACCCGACGGCAGGTTCTTGAGCAGCTTGAGCGTGGCCACGTCGTAGACTTCAACCGTGTCGTCGTCACTGGCGCAGAGCAGAAGTTGCTTGCCATCACGCGTGAGGGTGATGCCGCGCGGACGCTGACCGGTTTTGATCGTCTGGGTGACTTCCAACGTCTCGCTGTCGATGATGCTGACCGTGTTGTCCTTTTCGTTGGACACATAGACCGTATAGGCCGCCACCGGCGCCGTCATGAGCAAGGACGCGGTGATACCGACCAAAGCGCCGATCCGAAACTTACTCAACATAAACCAATGCTCCTCCTCGTCGGCGGCGACTATCCTCCGCCGTTATCGTTCATC
>JBPCWF010000287.1:0-3366 GCA_051009775.1 Hyphomicrobiales bacterium
TCGGAGCGTTTGGCGGCAGTGCGGTGACCGCCGTGGCGGCGGGCTTCCGCTCTGGCCTCGCGCGCCTCGCGCAGCAATGCAACATGCGCGCGCGCGCGGGTGACGCTTTCCTCCGTTTCCCGCTGCGCGCCGGTGTCCCCGGTGTCGTCGAATTCTTCGTCGTCGAACTCTTCGACCGCTTGATCGGCCGGTTCGGCGACGGCCTCCAGAGCCTCGTTGGGGGCTGGGCTTTCGAAGACATCTTCGTCTTCGTCTTCCTCTTCGAACGCCTCTTCCGGCTCCGGCACGGGCTCGGCTTTGGCTGCAACGCGCTCGGGGACGTGCGTGTCGGCTTCGGCGACGACCTCGTCGTCCTCTTCCGCCTCGATCTCGTCCTTGTCGATCACCTGTTCGCTGTGCGCCTCGACGGTGTCGGGAGCCTGCGCGCCGGGTTTTTCGTCGTCGTTTTGCTCTTCATCGGTGAACAGCTTGTCGACGACCGCATATTTCGAAACGATGTCCGATATGTCGGTGAGTTTAACGAAGTCCGGAGTATCGCCCTGCTGGTTCTGGCTACCCTCGCTGTCGCGCGCGGCCCGACCGTGTGCGTCAAGCTCGATGTCGCGCTTTTTCTTCGTTCTAGCCATATTTAACGTCCTCACTCGTGCTTTGACCGCTGGCCGGCTTATCTGCCGCTGCGGTGCCGTTCTCGTCGGCAACCGCGCTCCAGTTGGTCACAACGTACTCACTCACACATCTCCGGCTCGGCAGAGACTTCCGTGCCCCAAAATCCAATCCTGAACACGATCTGGCATTAACCCGCCATGCGGCCAGGATTTCCTCGCCTAATAAAGATGAACCGGCGTCGACCGTCAATCCGCGAGGTGAGATAGATGACGGCCGTCTGGTGAGTGCTCCAATTCGTTTCCATGCGTCCAAACTATTGATTCTGTCCCTGCTGCCAGCGAATGAACTGCTGGTACAGTTCCTCGCGCTGCTCGGGTGTTAGATTTGCGAAACCGGAATTCGGCTGCTCTGCCAGATACTTCTGGAACGTCGACTTGAGGTCCACGGGTGGTGGTGCCGCCGCGGTCTGCGGGGCGTTTTTCTCAAGCCATTTCTCGGCTGCGCGGAACCGTTTCCAGCCGGGAACCTGGGCTGCAAGGTTGACTTCCTGCCACTTTTTGTGTCGCGGCGCCTTCAGGAACTCGCTGAAATTCGAGAAAAAGATGTCGACGAACGTCTTTACCTTGCGGTAGCGGCGCGTACCTCTGCCCCAGTTGAACACGGCCATCACGGCGCCCACCGCCACGGTGTCGACCTGCTCGCCCGGCGGCACCAGCGCGGCATAGTCGCTATCCGAGAAGCTCGAAGGCAGATAGGACTGCTGCAGCGCCTCGGTGTAGGGCACGGCAATTAGCCGCAGTCCGTCCTGCTTGGTGAGGTCTGAAAACAGCGGTCCCGGCTTGCCCGTGACGAAGGCCATCGCGGCGATTTCGCCTTTCTTCAGCTTGTCGAGCGCCAGGGCCTGGTCGAAGCTGGTCGGCTGGACATTGATATTGAGGCCGTCGAAAACGATCGATGCGGTTATGTGCGTGCCGCTGCCTTCGCCGCCGAAATTGACCTGCTGTCCGGCCAGTTGCTGGATGTCCGTGGTGCCGTCGCGCACAAGCAGGTGGAACTCCTCATTATAGAGCTTGGCGACATAGCGCATGCGGTTGACGATGCCGGGCTGCAGGCCTTCGCGCTTGATATAGGCCAGAACGTCGGACTGGACGATGCCGATATCGATGCCCTTCAGATAAAGAATGTCGCGGATGTTCTGGAGTGAGCCCTTGCCGGCGACCGGCAGAATTCGGATTTCGTCGCGCTCATCGAGCACGGCGGCAAGGTCGGTGGCAATGCGGATATAGGTTCCCCCGATGCCGCCGGATATGATGGTTACGGTGCCATTGTTGGCACGGGCGACCCTCTGGTCGTGGGTTTCGGCCGAAATCGCAGCGCTGGGTGCGAGCAGCAGGCCCAGCACGCATGCGACGGTCCACAAAATGCGGGACATCAGTTACCTCGTGGATGGCTCGCGCAGTCTAATTCGTCATCGTCCCCAAATGTCGCTCCGGAGCTTGGCGACTCTGGCAAACTGACAGATCAGCGTTGCGGAAATTTGCTCAGAATCCGGCAGTGATATGGAATAATTGAGCCAGCAATAAGGCATGGTTTACAGTGCCGAGTCGCCGCGATTCAATGCCAGGAACAACTTGGTTTTTATCTTGTATTTCATGCAGATTCGTCAGGAACTTCTTGCACTATGCGTAAACCATAAGGCCGGCGACCGAACCGAAATATGTGGACAACGCGCGATATTCCTATGCCACCGGCGCCACAATTGCGGCCGTCAGGACGGCGTCATGCAACACACTTGGCGAATCCCTCGGCGAAATCGCCATTTCACCGGCGTTAGAGCATCGTGGCCTTGACCAAGCCGGTCAGCGAGAGTGCGATCAAAAGTCCGAGCGTGAAACGGCGGAACGCCTCCGGCGTCGTGCCGATGAAGTGGCGCCCGCCGAGCACCAGGCCGACAACGAGGATCGGCAGGGCCCACACGGCCGCCTCCACGGTCGCCCTATTGAGCACGCCCTCGTGGACGAACAGGACGCCGGCATAGAAGTCGGTCAGGAAAAAGAACGCGACGAGCGTCGCGCGCATGGTCGCCGGGTCTTGCCGGTCCGCGGTCAGGAACAGCGCCACCGGCAGGCCGCCGAGCGCGGTTGCCCCATTGACGACGCCGGAGCCGAGCCCGACAAGTCCTGCGCCGGCGGCCCCGGTGCGCCGGGTGCGCCGCCAGCCGGACAGCAGGACGGCGCTTGCGGCCAGGATGAAGGCCGATATGGCGATCCGCAGCGAGTTGGACGAGAGGTAGGCCAGCAGGGCGACGCCCACCGGGTTGCCGATAAGCGCTCCGCCGCACAGCAGCCCAACCCGTTTCCAGTCGACATGCCGCCACACGCTCGCGGCCTGGAGCACACTTGCGCTCACCTCCATGACGATGGCGAGCGGCACCACGTTGATCGGGTCGGTGACCAATGAGCCCGAGGCGACCAGGAGCGCAGAAAACCCGAAGCCGGAATAGCCGCGCGCGAAGGAGGCGACGAACAGGCCGAGCGCGAGGATTGCGAAGGCGCCGATCCCAAGGTCGAATGGCAGGCCCATCCGCGCCCCATATGCTCCACCCCGTCAGACGGCATGATCATGCCCCAAAGCCTATCGCCCGCGCCGGAGCGACAGTAGAGCCAGATCCGCCGATTGGGAACGGCCAGACCGCGCGATTGCAGTCGCCGGCCGCTTAGTAACCGTCATTCCCGTGAAAACGGGAATCCACCCACCCGC
>JBPCWF010000288.1:0-3139 GCA_051009775.1 Hyphomicrobiales bacterium
CGTCTTGGCGCAACCGCTCGTCCTGCGGCAGCGGCCCTTGTGCAGCACCCGCGCGCCGTTGGTCTTGGCGACACAGGAATTGGCATAGGTGATCGCCTTGCGGCTGCCGACCCGGCCGCAAACGGGCTTGTAATCCCTGGTGCAGGCGGCGCGGCGCGGCCGTTTCTTGCAGTTGCCTTCGTACAGCACCCGCGCGCTGTTCTGGCTCGCAATACAGGCATTGCGGTAGTTGGCCGGCTTTTGGCCCTTCGCCCTGCCGCATACCGGCTTGTCGAAGCTCGGGCAGTATTGCGGTGCCTGCGCCGAAGACAGGCCTGCGAAAGCTGCAACGCCCATGGCAAACGCAACTGTGGCAACGATGACCTGCCTGATCATGGTCTGGACCTCGTAACTTGAGCGTCTCAAATCGATAGAGTCCCCCCACTAAAGGGATAACGGGTCCGCCGCGCAGATCGTGTGATCTCCGTCACGTCTGCACCTGTAGCGGAAACCTTTTGCGGAAATATGTCCACCCCACACCTCCATCATTGGTTAAGGCCGGTCCATCTTCCCTTGCTAAAAGCATGAAATTTCATATACTTCCGGCCTGACACGGATTATGATCGCAATCGGGCGCGGTCACTGCGGAGCAGGACATGGAGCGGTCATTCGCGAAGGAAGTCGAGAGTCTCAAGCTCGGCGACGGTGACGTCTTTCACGGCGAGGGCATCCTCGCCATCACCAAGGCGCTGCTGCAGGCGGGCGTCTCCTATGTCGGCGGCTATCAGGGCGCACCGGTGTCCCATCTCATGGACGTGCTGGCCGACGCCCGCGACATTCTGGGCGACCTCGGCGTGCATTTCGAAGGTTGCGCCAACGAGGCCGCCGCCGCCGCGCTGTGCGGCGCCTCGATCAACTATCCCATGCGCGGCGCGGCGGTGTGGAAATCGACGGTCGGCACCAATGTCGCCTCCGACGCGCTGTCCAATCTCGCCTCCGCCGGGGTCAAGGGCGGCGTCGTGATCATTCTCGGCGAGGATTACGGCGAAGGCGCCAGCATCATTCAGGAGCGCAGCCACGCCTTTGCCATGAAATCGCAGATGTGGCTGCTCGACCCGCGCCCCCACCTGCCCCGGATCGTCGATCTGGTCGAACAGGCCTATGACCTCTCGGAGGTCTCCAACACGCCCGTGATGATGGAGTTCCGCATCCGCGCCTGCCACATGCATGGCCGGTTCGCCACCAGGGACAACAAGGCGCCGGCGCTGTCGCGAAACGCCCTGATCGAGAACCCCGATTTCGACTACAGCCGCATCTGCCTGCCGCCTTCGACCTATGCCCAGGAGAAGCACAAGATCGAGCACCGCATGCCGGCGGCGCTGAAGTTCATCGCCGACAACAAGCTCAACGAGATGTTTGGCGGCGACCGCGACGATGTCGGCATCATCCTCCAGGGCGGGCTCTACAATTCGGTTGTCCGCGCGCTGCAGCAGCTGGGCCTAGCCGATGCCTATGGCGCGAGCGACATTCCGCTCTGCGTGCTCAATGTCACCTATCCCCTGGTGCCGGAGGAGATCTCGGAGTTCTGTGCGGCCAAACGCGCGGTGCTCGTTGTCGAGGAAGGCCAGCCCGCCTATCTCGAACAGGCGATCGAGAGCATTCTGCGCCGGGCCGATCTCCAGACCACCGTGGTCGGCAAGGACGTGCTGCCGACGGCCGGCGAGTATGTCGCCGAGGTCCTGTTGAACGGCGTTGCGGCGTTCCTCGAAGGCGCCGTGCCCAGGGGCGTCGACCTGAAAGCGGTCGCCGCGCTGCCGGCGCAGATCGCCGACACCAAGGCGCGCGCGGCCGAGGCCCTGGGCCAGCCTGTGCCGAAACGACCGCCGAGCTTCTGCACCGGCTGTCCGGAGCGCCCGGTCTTCACCGCCATCAAGCTGGTCGAGCGCGAACTCGGCCGCATCCATGTCGCCGCCGACATCGGCTGCCACACCTTTTCCGCCCTGCCGCCGTTCAACATCGGCAATTCGGTGCTGGGCTATGGTCTCGGTCTCTCCAGCGCGGCCGCCGTGTCGCCCGCCATGTCGAGGCGCACCATATCGATCATGGGCGACGGCGGTTTCTGGCATAACGGCCTGAACTCTGGGATCTCGGGCGCCGTGTTCAACGAGACCGACGGCGTGCTGGTGATCATGAACAACGGTTACACATCGGCCACCGGCCAGCAGTTCATCCCGTCCACGGGCAAGAACTTCCGCCGCGAGCCGACCGGCATGACCATCCGCGCCGCGCTCGAAGGCATCGGCGTGCGCTGGCTCAAGACGGTCACCACCTACCGGGTCGCCAAAATGGTAAGCACACTGCGCGATGCGCTGACCACCGACGACAAGGGCCTCAAGGTGATCATTGCGGAGAGCGAGTGCCAGCTTGCCCGCCAGCGCCGCATCAAGCCCCAGATCCGCGAGCAACTCGCCCGCGGCGAGCGCGTGGTGCGCACCAGGTTCGGCGTCGACGAAGACACCTGCACCGGCGATCATTCCTGCATCCGTCTGTCCGGCTGCCCGTCGCTCACGGTCAAGCCCAACCCGGATCCCCTGAGGCTCGATCCGGTCGCCCATGTCAATGACGGTTGCGTCGGCTGCGGTCTCTGCGGCGAAGTCGCGGATGCCGCCGTGCTCTGTCCGTCCTTCTACCGCGCCGAGGTGGTCCAGAACGCAGGCCCTGTGGAACGGTTCGTCGACCGCGTCCGCAGGCGCGTCACCATGGGCGGCGCCAACGGCGGGGCCCGGGCATCATGACCGGCACGGCGCAGGACCGCCCGTTCACGCTCCTGATCGCGGCACTTGGCGGCGAGGGCGGCGGGCTGCTCACCGACTGGATCGTCGAGGCCTGCCGTCACGAAGGCGTGCTTGTCCAGTCGACCTCGATCCCGGGTGTCGCCCAGCGCACCGGCGCCACGACCTACTACCTGGAGGCCATGCGTTCCGCGCCCGGCGACGACCGTGAGCCCCTGTTCGGGCTCTATCCGGCGCCCGGCTATATCGACGTGGCTGTGGCTTCGGAGATGATCGAGGCGGGCCGCCTGGTCGAAGCGGGCTTCGTCACGCCGGACCGCACCACGCTCGTCGCCTCGACCCACCGGGTCTATGCCATGGACGAGAAG
>JBPCWF010000289.1:0-8493 GCA_051009775.1 Hyphomicrobiales bacterium
TGGAATAGTCGTTCATGCCATGGACGCCGACGACCACCGCCCGGGGGCGCTTGGAGGTCCAGGACCTCAGCGGCAGGTGCGCACCGTCCGGCATGATCACCGCATCGTCGGCAAGCTGTCGCACGCCGTCCGCGCTGCCGATCTCCTGCAGGCGCGGCGCACAGGCGCCGACCAGCAACAGCGCGCAGAGCGCGAGCATCAGAGGTCGAATGCGGATTTCGGTCATCACGAGATCAACCGGTGAACACTATCGCGCAAAAATGGCAGTACCTCGTCCTCAAACCAAGGGTTTTTTCTGAGCCAGGCATTATTGCGCCATGACGGGTGGGGCAAGGGCAGGATTTGCGGCCTGCGGTCCTGCCGCGCGTAGTCGCGCCACGCCCTCACCGTTTCCGTCAGGCTGTGCTTTCGGTCCGAGCCCAGGTGCCAGGCCTGCGCATACTGGCCGACGATCAGAATAAGCTCGGCCTGTGACAGATGCGTTAACAGACGGGCCCGCCACAGGGGTGCGCATTCCCGCCGGGGCGGCAGGTCGCCGCCCTTGGCGTCGAGCCCCGGAAAGCAGAAGCCCATGGGAATGATGGCGATGCGCGTTTCGTCGTAGAAGGTCTCGCGGTCGACGGCCATCCAGTCACGCAGCCGGTCTCCGCTGGGGTCGTTGAACGGGATGCCGCTGTCGTGGACCCGGGTGCCCGGCGCCTGACCGGCGATCACCAGCCGCGCCGTTCCGCTGGCGCGCACGACCGGCCGGGGCTCATGCGGCAGAGGCTTTCCCTTTGGATCATCGCGGCAGACCCGGCAGGCGCGGATCTCCTCAAGCAGGCGTTCCATCGGCTCCGCCCAATTCGTCAGACCTCGACCACCATGCCGTCATGAGCCGGTTCGAACTCGACCGTGTCCAGGTTGTCGAGCATGCCCGGCCCCATATGGGTGATGATCATGCGCTTGGCGGTGAACAGGTGGTGCTTTTTGCGCAGCGTCGCGTAATCGATATGGAGCGGCGTGTTGCCTTCGTAGCCATAACATTCGCAGATGAAGAGATCGGCATCGGCGGCGGCCGGCACCAGCGCGTCGACCCATTCGGTGTCGCCGGAATAGGTGATCACCTTGCCGCCGCAGCTCAGGCGAAGCGCATAGGACGGCGCGCCGGAGAAGTGGTCGACCACAAAGGGCTTGACGGTGACGCCGTTGACCTCCTTCTCCTGCTCCGCCTCGAGCTCGACCACGTCCATGTCGAACCGCCAGTCGATGCCGGACGATCCGGTGAAGAGCACTTCCTGCGCCTGGGTCAGCCGGTCCGTCATGCCGGGCGGCCCGGCAATGGTGAGCGGCAGCTTGCGCTGGTGAATAAACTGGGCGTCGAGCATGAAAAACGGCAGAGCGCCGAAATGGTCGCCGTGAAGATGTGAAATGAAGATCGTCCGGATGGCCGCGATATCGAGCCCGTGGGCGTTGAGGGCGACCATGGACGAGGCGCCGCAGTCGATCAGAAACGTCTGAGGCGCGGCCTCCACATAGAAACAGGTGTTGAAGCGGCCGCCCGATCCGAACGCGTCTCCACTGCCTGCGAATGTGAGTTTCATCTGACGGCGGATCCGTTGTTCAGGCCGCGGCGCTCGGCCGGGCCGAAACCTCGCCGTGCCAGCGCTTCAGATTGACATGATCGTCAGTCAGTTCCAACCGTGCGGCTTTCAGAAAGTCTACGGCGCACAGACATGTGATATCCGCGATCGAGAAGCGCTCGCCCGCAATGAACGGCCGGTCCGCCATATCGCCTTCAAGAAACTCGAGCACGGCCGAGGCCCGGCCCTGGTTGACAACGCTCCAGTCCTTGATCTGCGGATCCTCCAGTTCGGCCATCATCGGGTGGCCGTGGCGGAAGCAGTTTATGATCGCATCGAGCAGCCCGAGCTCGATGCGACGGTTCCACATCTCCACCATTGCCTGTTCGACCGGGTCGCCGCCCATGAGCGGGGGCTCCGGCTTGAGCGCTTCGAAATAGCGGCAGATCGCAACCGACTCGCTGATGGCGGTGCCATCGTCGAGTTCCAGGACCGGCACCCGCTGCATCGGGTTCATGCCGGAGAAATCGTCGGTCATGTGATCGGCCTTGAAGATGTCGATGTTCTCAAGCTCGAGCTCAAGCCCTTTCTCGGCGGCGAATATGCGCACCCGCCTTGGATTGACCGCCCGCTCGTCCTGATAAAGCTTCATCTGACCGATCCCTGTATGACCTGATTTGGGTATGCGCCCGATGGGCTGCAATGCCTCGTGGTAACCGAGCGGCGTGACGGGCGCAAGCGCTTGACCGGCACCGGTACTGCCGTCAAGTTACGCGCCGGCCGGCGTGAGAGATACAATCAGGAGAAACAGGCATGGCGATCAGGTTCGACGACAAGGTGGTGATCGTGACCGGTGCCGGCGGCGGGCTGGGCCGTTGCCATGCGCTTGAATTCGCCCGGCGCGGCGCCAGGGTCGTGGTCAATGACCTCGGCGGTTCGGTCGATGGCAGCGGCGGCGCATCGGACATGGCCCAGAAGGTCGTCACCGAAATCACCGAGGCCGGCGGCGAAGCGATCGCCAATGGCGCGAGCGTGACCGACGACCGGGGGGTCGCCGGCCTGGTCGAACAGACCATGTCCGCCTTCGGGCGGATCGACTTCCTGGTCAACAATGCCGGCATTCTGCGCGACCGCACGCTTCAGAACATGGAGATCGAGGATTTCGAGGCAGTGCTCAACGTGCATGTCATGGGAACGGTCAAACCGACCAAGGCGGTGTGGCCGATCATGCGCGGGCAGAACCACGGCCGCATCGTCGTCACCACCTCGTCGAGCGGGCTTTACGGCCATTTCGGGCAGTCGAACTACGGCACGGCCAAGATGGCGGTGATCGGCCTCATCAACGTTCTCAAGCTCGAAGGCCAGAAGTACAATATCCACTGCAACGCGGTGGCGCCGGTGGCTTATACGCGCATGACCTCCGATGTGTTCCCGCCCGAGGCGGAGAAACTCATGACGCCGGAGCGGGTGACCCCGGCGGTGGTTTATCTGGCGGGCGAAGACGCGCCGACCGGGGTTGTTCTGTGCGCCGGCGCCGGCGTTTTCGCCAAGGCCGAGATCGTCGAAAGCCACGGTGCCTATCTTGGCGCCGATGCCACAGCGGAGGACATTGCCCGGAATTGGGGCAAGATCTCCGAAATGTCGGACGGCAAGCCCCTCTTCATGGGCGGCGAGCAGACCGGCAAGTTCTTCGAGATGTCGGCCGGCGACTAGAGCGTGTCGCGATCATTCTGATTCGCGTCATCGCCCTAGTTCTTTGTCAAAGCATGTCTTTTTCCCAAAACCGGTGTCCACTTTCGGGAGACATGCTCTAGCGGATTCCCACAGCTATCTCCGTTTGGAAACAAACGGTTAACCAGCAAACTTCGACCAAAATTAACCAGACTTGCGAAGGCCAAATTAAGCTTTCGCGAGCATAATCGGCTGCAATAACAAATGGTTGTGGCGGAGGGGTGAAACAAGCTGGTCCCCGATCGAATCGCCCGGCCGTTCGGGAAAAGGGCGTCACGCAATGACCGGTGTCACTTTCGACGCACGGAAGGACAAGCTCGAGCGCACGCGGACCATCGGAACGCATATGCGCGAGGCGCGCGCGCGCCTGACCGGCGTCTCGGGCGGCGTGTCCTACGAATACGAACTGCTCAACCTGTTCGTGTCGAGCCAGATCAAGACGGCGGTGGCTCTGCCCGTACTGGCGGTCGTTGTCGCCGGTTACTTCGTCAACTGGGCGCCGATCAGCATTGTCGTCATGTGGCTGTCGGGCGTCGCCGTCACGCAAGGCGTTCAGCTCATCCTGTGCCGGCAGTTCCGCAAGCAGAACCCGGTAGATATCAGGGTCGACGACTGGGGCCGCAAGATCGCGGCCTCGGAGTTTCTGATGGCCGCAAGCTGGGCATCACTGTCCTATGTCGCCTGGGGCAGCCTCGACGTCTATGGCCAGATCTTCGTGATCTGCGTGCTCTACATCGTGGCGGCGATCAGAATGTCGATCGCCAGCAGTTACATCAAGATCGTTTATGCGGGCATTGTGCCGATCACCTTCGCCATCGCCCTGCAGGCGGCGATCGAGCACAGCGCAATTCACACGGCGATGACCGTATTTGCCATATCGGCCAACCTTTACGCGCTTCAGCTGGCACGCAACCTTCACAACACGGCGCAGACCATGCTGAGCTACCGCGCGCAGAAAGACGCCCTGATCGAGGAACTGGAACAGGCCAAGGCCAATTCGGACCGGGCGCTGCGCCGTGCGGAGCAGGCCAGCGCGGCCAAATCCCACTTCCTGGCGACCATGAGCCACGAGTTGCGCACGCCGCTCAACGCGATCCTCGGATTCTCGGAAATCCTGAAAGACGAAGTCATGGGCGGGCACGCCGTGCCGGCCTACAAGGAATATGCCAATGATATCCACCGCTCGGGCGAACACCTGCTGAACCTGATCAACCAGGTGCTGGACCATTCGCGCGTCGAGGCCGGCCGGTTCGAGATGCACGAAACTCCGGTGGCGCTCGAAGCCATCGCCGCCGACTGCCGCAGCCTGCTGTCGCTCAAGGCGCGCGACGCCGAAATCGAAGTCATCGAGATCTACGAGAACGACCTGCCGAACGTGAAGGCCGACGAGCGGGCGATCCGGCAGATCTGGCTCAACCTGATCGCCAATGCGATCAAGTTCACGCCGCCGGGCGGCAAGATCGTCCTGACCGTGTGCAAAGCCTCCGGCGGTGGTGTCGCCATGTCGGTGCGCGACACCGGCCCGGGCATTCCCGCCGAAGAGATCCCGCGGGTCTTGAGTTCGTTCGGCCAGGGCTCGCTGTCCTACGAAACCGCCCAGGAAGGCGCCGGCCTCGGCCTGCCGATCGTGCGCGGACTTGTCGAGCTGCACAGCGGCTCGTTCGAGCTCAAGAGCGCGATCGGCATCGGCACCGAAGCGGTGGCCGAGTTCCCGCGCAGCCGGGTTCTGCATTTCTTCCAGGGCCAAGAGGAACTGCCGGACGCCGCCGCCGGCTAGAGCATCGTTCCTTCATATGGGATCGTTTGACCGGCGTTCGCCGTTTCGGCTTGCGGTCGGCCGCGGGCCGCCACATGTTTGCCGCTGCACAAGCAATCGCGGAGCACCGCCATGTGGCCAACCAATCCCCTGACAGATCGCCTTGGCATAGACGTGCCGATCATCCAGGCGCCGATGGCGGGCCCGGGCACGCCTGAATTGTCTGCGGCAGTCAGCAATGCCGGCGGACTTGGATCGTTGGGTCTGGGCGCATCGCCGCCTGACGTGATCGACCGACAACTCGCCGACCATCGCCGGAGCAGCAACCGGCCGCTCAACGCAAATTTCTTCTGCCATGAAGACCCGGGCGATGTTTCTGGCTCGGCCAACGAGATGCGTGAGCGTCTTCAACCCTGGTATGATGAGAAGAACCTCGGACCCGTGCCGCCGCCCTCGGTGCCCTATCAGACCTTCGGCGAGGCCCATGTCGCACTGATCCGCAACCACCGGCCACAGGTCGTGAGTTTCCATTTCGGCTTGCCCGCTCAAGACCACCTGGACGCCGTGCGCGAAACCGGCGCCGTCATCCTGGGGAATGCAACCACGGTTGCCGAGGCCCTGTGGCTCGAGCGGCGCGGCACCGATGCAATTATCGCTCAGGGCATGGAAGCCGGCGGCCACCGCGGCACGTTCCAGGGCGCCGACATTTCCATGCAACCCGGATTGTTCGCCCTGTTGCCGCAGATCGCGACGGCGGTCGATGTTCCGGTGATCGCAGCGGGCGGCATCGTCGACGGGCGCACGATTGCCGCGGCGATGATGCTCGGCGCCGATGCGGTACAGATCGGCACCGCGTTCCTCAGATGCCCGGAAGCCAACACGCCCGCGGCGCACAGGGCGGCGCTCCAAGGGGCGAGCGATGACGGCACCCGGATCACCCGCCTGTTCAGCGGCAAACCCGCCCGCGGCCTGCGCAACCGTCTGACCGACGACTATGTGGATGCCGAAGCCGATGCCGCGCCCTACCCGTCGCAGATCTCGCTGATCGCGCCCCTGCGCACCGCCGCCTCTGAGACGGAGGCGCGCGACACACTGCCCCTGTGGTCCGGGCAGTCGGCCGCGCTGACACGCGAGATGCCGGCGGCGGACCTCGTGCGCGTTCTGGCGGAAGAAACCGAACGGCACCTCAAGAGTTTCGCTTGACCCCCGCAGCCGCACGCGTCACATCGGATCGCCGGAAACCTGGAGACGCCGCGCGGTGAACGATCATCTGCCGTCACGCATGCCCGACCATTTGAGGCAGTGGTGGGCCGACCTCAAACACAGCCTTGGATTTCTGACCAGGCTGCCGGTCGGCCATGGCGCGCCGGCGCCGCGCCCGGCGGCCATGCGGGCCTATCCGCTTGCCGGCGCCGTGGTCGGGCTCTGCGGCGGCGTCCTCTATCTGTGCGCCGACGCCGCGAACCTGCCCGCAGGCCTCGCGGCCCTGCTCGCGGTCGCGGCCATGGTCGCGGTCACCGGCGCCCTGCACGAGGACGGTGTCGCCGACACGGCAGACGGTTTCGGCGGCGGCTGGGACCGCGAGCGCAAGCTTGAGATCATGCGCGACAGCCGGATCGGCAGCTTCGGCGTGATCGCCCTGGTGCTGGTCCTGGGGATCAAGGTGTTCGCCATCGCGGCGCTGGCCGGACGCTCCGGGGACCCGGCAATGCCGCTCTATGCGCTGATCGGATCGGCCGCCCTGTCGCGCGCCATGAGCGTGTGGCTCCTGCGCCTTCTGCCGCCGGCCCGCGCCGACGGCCTGTCGGCCGATGCCGGCCGCCCGAGCCCCAGGGTGGTGACGCAGGCGCTGATCGCCGGCGCCGTCGTGGCCGGCCTGCCGGTCCTGCTGACACTTGGCCTGATGGCGCTGCTCATCGCCGCCGCGGCCGCGGCGCTCGGCCTGTGGCTCGTCAAACGGCTTGCACAAAAGCAGATTCAGGGCCAAACGGGTGATGTCGCCGGCGCCTGCCAGCAGGTCAGCGAGTGCCTCTATCTGATGGCGCTGACGACGGTCCTTTAAGAGAGAAATGCGAGCGATGGCCAGCGAAACGACCGATTCTCCTTGCATTAAGGTCTGCGTGGTAGATCTGGAGACCGGATTCTGCATCGGTTGCGGCCGCAGCCGGACGGAAATCGCCGAGTGGCTGAGACTGACCGACACGCAGCGGCAGGATGTCGTGTCGGAGCTTCCGGGTAGGCTCAGCGACATGACCCGGCACCGCAGGCGCAAAGGCGGCAGAAGAACGCGGCGGAGCGAGTTGGACAAATGTTAGCCTGGTTTGGTTTGATCATTCTCCTGCTGTGCGGCGGCGCACTGGTGTTCGCCGACGATCCGGCCGCCTATCTCGGTCTGGCCGAGGGCAGGTTCGCGGACATCGCACGCGGCGCCGCCCTGTCGGTCATCGTCGGCGTGGCTTTCCTGACCAGCACCCGCGAGCGTGGCGGGCCGGTGTTCCAGCAGGCCGCGGTCTGGGTCGCCATCGTCATCACCGCGGGCGCCGCCTACAGCTACCGGACAGAGCTGATCGGCGCCGGCCAGCGCCTGGCCGGAGGCGTCCAGCCGACCGCCACCGTGGCCGCCCAGGACGAGAGCTACGACAGGGAAACCGACCGCAGGACCGTCGCCATCCGCGCCAACCAGGGCGGACAGTTCGACGTCGACACGCTGATCAACGGCACCCATGTCAGCATGATCGCCGACACCGGCGCCACGCTGGTGACCCTGACCCACGAAGACGCCCGCCGGATCGGGATCGACGTCAACGGGCTCGACTACACCGTCAAGCTGCGCACCGCCAACGGCATTACCCATGGCGCCCTGATTGACGTTGACGAGATCGAGGTCGGTGGAATATTGGTGCGCCAGGTTCCGGTTATCGTTTCACAGCCGGACGTTCTGCACCGTAGCTTGCTGGGCATGAGCTACCTGAGACAAGTCAAGGCGGAGTTCGCGGACGATCAGCTGATCCTTCGCGAGTGACGCCCATAACCCGCCGCGCGGGCCGCTTGAGGACAAGCAGCCGGTCGCGATTTCCCGGAGATGCCGATGTTTTCGAAACCGCGCGCCGATCTGGTCGCCAACACGGCCGCGTTCGAGCGCCTGCCGCTGGTCAAGTCCACGGGCTTCCGCGAATATGATGCCCGCTGGCTCTATGGCAGCGAAATCAACCTGCAGGGCATGCGTGCGCTGGGCCTCGGGCTCGGCACCCTGCTGCACCGCAAGGGCGTCGAGCCCAGGATCGTGGTCGGCCACGATTTCCGATCCTATTCGGCGGCGATCAAGAACGCATTGATTACCGGCCTGATGGCTGCCGGATGCACCGTCTACGACATCGGCCTGGCGCTGTCTCCGACCGCCTATTTCGCCCAGTTCGAGCTCGACGTTCCAGCCGTTGCCATGGT
>JBPCWF010000290.1:0-3892 GCA_051009775.1 Hyphomicrobiales bacterium
CCAAGGTCGTGCTCGATGCCCTGGCGCTCGTGCGTGCCGCGGCGGACCACGTCGCCCGGCGCAGGCAAGACATGCTCGAGCCGTCTTGAAGACGACAGCTAATCCCACTGATTGAACGCGCCGCCGTCCTTCCCTTCGATCGGGCTGACCACGCAGAACCGCTGTCCGGATGGCGCCTCCATGACCCACCATGTCTTGACCTGCGCGATGGGCTTGGCGCCGAGCGTCTCCAGCCGTGCGACTTCGGCCTCGATATTGTCGGTTTCGATGTCGAGATGAACCCGGCTCTCGTGATCGACCTTCTGCACTTCCACATGCAGCCCGTCGCGCCCGGTCTCGAGCAGCCGGTAATCCGCTTCCGCCGGGTTCTCGAAGCGGCTCGCCGGCCAGCCCAGCGCATTGCCCCAGAACGCCGCGGCGCCGTCGAGGTCGTCAGTCCTGCAATCGATGATGAACCCGGCCAGCCGGCTCTTGTGCATGACAGTCCTCCGAGTGTTTCGTGTGCCGCAGTGTGATGTGCGCGCCCCGGGCTTGGCAAGCGGCTTCGCCGGTTGCTTTGCGCGCGCCATGCGGACACACTGCGGGACGCAGCACATGTCAGGGAGAACACCATGCGTAAGTTTGTCATCGAGCGTGAGATACCGGCGGTGGGCAGCCTCGAGCGCGAAGAGCTCAAGGGCGCGGCGGCCAAGTCCAACGAGGTTCTGGCCGAGCTCGGTCCGGACATCCAGTGGCAGCATTCCTACGTCGCGGGCGACCGCACGTTCTGTGTCTATCTGGCAAAGGACGAAAGCCTGATCCACAAGCATGCCGAGCTGAGCGGCTTCCCGGCAAGCCGCGTCGTCGAGATCAGCAAAATGATCGATCCGACCACGGCCAAAGACTGAAATTTCGCATCATTCGCATACAAATGGCCTTGGCGTGCATTTGCGCGGTCCACAAATAATTGTCTGCGCAGCGCGTTATGTCGTTGCGCCCGCGGCGCAAATCTGTGACAAGGTCGCATGAGGGCTGATACAAGTTACACTGCACCTGGCCAAGCGGGGGAGGCCAGGCCGGCACCCCCTGCATCGACACCATCTTCAGCGGACATGGCGGCGACCGCGCGGCGGCTCGCACGTCACTGCGCCGACTACCGGGAACCGGACACCGCACGTGCGCTGTTCGAGCTGGCCACCACCGTGGTGCCGTTCGCCGTGCTCCTGGCCGTCATGGCGCTCAGCCTGAACTACGGCTACTGGATCACCGTGCTGCTCGCGGTGCCGGCCGGCGCCCTGCTGATGCGGCTGTTCATTATCCAGCACGACTGCGGCCATGGGTCCTTCCTGCCGTCGAAGCGGGCAAATGACTGGCTCGGGCGCTGCATCAGCGTGCTGACGCTGACACCCTACGCCTATTGGCGCCGCGCCCACGCGCTGCATCACGCCACGTCCGGCAATCTCGACCGGCGCGGCACCGGCGACGTGACCACCTGGACGGTGCGGGAATATTGCAACCGGCCGTGGTGGGTCCGCTTCGGGTACCGGGTCTATCGCAATCCGCTCTTTCTGCTCGGCTTTGGCGCGCCGTTTCATTTCGGCCTGCGCCAGCGGGTGCCGGGAGCGGTCCAACGGCCGTTCTGGGACACCTGGGCCAGCACGATCGGCCTCGACCTGGCTCTGGTTGCCGTCTATGGCGCGCTCGCCTGGCTGGTCGGCTTCGCGACGGTCTTGAAACTGTTCCTTCCGGTCGTGCTGTTCGGCTCCTGGATCGGCGGCTGGCTGTTCTACATCCAGCACCAGTTCGAGGACACCCACTGGGACGAGAACGACGACTGGAACTTCCACGCCGCCGCCGTCCATGGAAGCTCTTACTATGTGCTGCCAAGGCCGCTGCAGTGGCTCAGCGGCAGCATCGGGCTGCATCACCTGCACCATCTGTGCAGCCGCATTCCGTTCTACCGTCTCCAGGAGTGTCTCGACGCAAGCCCGGAGCTGAAGACCGTCAACCGCCTGACGCTGAAGGACAGTGTGGGAACCTGGGGACTTGCGCTCTGGGACGAGGACAGCCGGAAACTGGTCGGCTTCAAGGCGCTCGGGCAAACCAGCCGTGTCAACAGGATCACCGGTCGCATCGCCGCGGGCGGTATTCGCGTCGGCAGCCTGTCGACGCAGGCAACCCGGTTTGTCATCATGCTCCTGGCGCGCAGCTTCACGTAATCGGCGTCACGCCGCACCGAACCGTAATAACGGCATTATCCGGATAATTCGTATCTTCCGGTCGGGCAGGGGCGTCAGATCTTCTGGTTGTATTCGCCCACTTCCGGGTGCTCGGAGAGCTGCATGTCGATGTTCTTGAACATCGCCTTCATGTTCTCCTCCGCGGTCGGGCTTTCGCACACGATCACCAGTTCGGGCTTGTTCGACGAGGCGCGCACCAGCCCCCATGTGCCGTCCTGCAGCACCACGCGCACGCCGTTGACCGTGACCAACTCGCGGATCGGCTGGCCCGCCACCTGCTCGCCGCGGCCGGCGAGCGACTGATAATGCCTGACCATGCGGTCGACCACGTCGTATTTCACCTCGTCGCCGCAATGGGGCGACATGGTGGGCGAGCTCCAGGTCTGCGGCAGGCTGCGCCGGAGGTCGGCCATGGTGACGTCCGGTGTGCGGTCGAGCATGTCGCATATGGCGATCGCCGAGACCAGTCCGTCGTCATAGCCCCGGCCGATCGGGGTGTTGAAGAAGAAGTGGCCGCTCTTCTCGAAGCCGACGATGGCGTTGAGCTCATGGCTGCGCCGCTTGATGTAGGAATGGCCGGTCTTCCAGTAGTCCGTCCTGGCGCCGTTGGCCTTGAGCACCGGATCGGTCTGGAACAGGCCGGTCGATTTCACGTCGACAACGAACTGCGCATTGTCGTGGCGGCTTGAAATGTCGCGCGCCAGCAGCACGCCGACCTTGTCGGCGAAGATCTCCTCGCCCTCGTTGTCGACCACGCCGCAGCGGTCGCCGTCGCCGTCGAAGGCGAGCCCCAGATCCGCGCCCGCCTCGCGCACCTTGTCGCTCAGCGCGTGCAGCATCTCCAGGTCTTCCGGATTTGGATTGTGGTTGGGGAACGAGTGGTCCAGGTCGCAATTGAGCGGCACCACCTCGCAGCCGACCTTTTCCAGCACTTCGGGGGCAAACGCGCCGGCCGTGCCGTTGCCGCAGGCCGCCACCACCTTGAGCCGGCGCGAGATCGGCGCGCGGGAGGTGAGATCGGCCATGTAGCGCTCCGCCATGTCGCCGACTTCAACGAGCGTTCCGCCGCCGCGCGCGTCGAACGCCGCCTCGAGCACGATCTCCTTGAGCTCGGTCATCTCGTCGGGCCCGAAGGTCAGCGGCCGGTCCGCGCCCATCTTGACCCCGGTCCAGCCATTGTCGTTATGGCTTGCCGTGACCATGGCAACGGCTGGAACGTCGAGCTCGAACTGGGCGAAATAGGCGGTCGGAGACAGCGCCAGGCCGATGTCGTAGACGGTGCATCCGGCAGCCATCAGGCCGGTGATCAATGCGTTCTTGATCGCCGCCGAATAGGCTCGGAAATCGTGGCCGACCACGATCCTGGGCTCGACGCCCTTGCGGTGCAGCAGGGTGCCGAGCCCAAGGCCCAGCGCGCGCATGCCCTGCAGGTTGATTTCGCCGCCATAGATCCAGCGGGCATCATATTCGCGGAAGCCCGTGGGCTTGACCAGCGGCAGGCGCTCGAACGCGGCCGTATTGGCGACCAGATCGGCGCGCGGTTTCGAAAACATCGGCATCTCCGGGAAATCGCGACTGGCTGCTTGTCCTCAAGCGTCCCGCGCGGCGGGTTATGGGCGTCACTCGCGAAGGATCAGCTGATCGTCCGCGAACTCCGCCTTGACTTGTCTCAG
>JBPCWF010000291.1:0-3993 GCA_051009775.1 Hyphomicrobiales bacterium
GGGAGAGGATACCGGCCAGCCGGTTTCAGGCTCCGTTGTCAAACTCATCGACCAGGCTCCCGCAATCCCGGCGGCCGACGGCGAGGCGGATCCTGAATTGGTTTCGGTCGACAATTACGCCGCGGACGCGCCGGGCGGCGAAGTCAACGGCAATGGCGAAATCGCGATCGCCCTGGTGGACGATCAGGGCGACGAGGCAACACCGCTGGTCACCGAAGTGGCCGACGAAACGCCAGCCTCAACGAACGGCGGCAAGAACGTCGTGCGCCAGGACGTGGCGGTGAACCAGGAGAAGTTCGAGCAGCTGGTGATCGGCGCTCTCAAAGCCGAAACCGACGGCAGTGCCGGCACCGAAGGGGAAGCAGAGCCGCAGCGGCTCGCCATGTCGCTGGCGCCCAAGGGGGCGCAGGTCTGCGTGTCGCGCATGTTCCGGATCGGCCCGCAGCCGTTCTATGTCGTCAAGCTGCCCGCAAGCGCGGCCGAGACGTTCAAGCGCAATGCCGCCGAAAGCGGCTACAGCTTCGTCGAGCCCGATCCATGCCGCAACAAGGAAGAGGCGGCCAACGATCCCCACTTCGAGGGGGCCGGTCTGTGGGGTCAGAAGTTCGACAACCAGTGGGCGATCAAGCGGGTCGGCTTTTCCGAGGACAAGCCGGACAGCTGGCCGGCCCTCGACGCCCTGAAACCGGTCACCGTTGCCGTCA
Organism: Hyphomicrobiales bacterium; assembly: GCA_051009775.1. Classification (GTDB taxonomy): domain Bacteria; phylum Pseudomonadota; class Alphaproteobacteria; order Rhizobiales; family JAJFHB01; genus JBPCWF01. The sequence goes on from JBPCWF010000291.1 coordinate 705, forward strand.
TCGACAGCGGCCTTGACTGGTATCATCCCGATCTGCCGAGCAACGTGTTGTGGCGCAACGAGAAGGAAACGCCGGACAACGGCATCGACGACGACGGCAACGGCTATGCCGACGACGTCATCGGCTGGAATTTCATCGACTACAACCGGCTGCCCTGGGATCACGACGGTCACGGCACCTTCGTTGCCGGGGTCATTGCCGCCGGCCAGAGCAATTCGCGGGGGATCGCCGGCATCAACCCGGCCGCGCGGATCATGGTGCTCAAGGCGCTGGATGCTTTCGGACGCGGTTATGCCTCGATGGTCGCCGAGGCCATAGCCTATGCGGCGGACAATGGTGCGCGCGTCATCAATCTGAGCCTGGGCGGGCGCGGCCTGACCAGGATCGAGCAACTGGCGGTCGACCACGCGCGTTCGAAACAGGCGCTCGTGGTGGTCGCGGCCGGCAATGCGGGCAAGGAGGTTGCCGGCTACTCGCCGGCCGGCCTTGAGGGCGCGATCACGGTGACCGCGACCGACCGGCGGGACAGGCGTGCGGGCTTCTCCAACTGGGGACCGCTTGTCGATATCGCGGCCCCGGGCGTCGATGTCCTGAGCCTGCGCGCCAGAAAGACCGATCTCCTGTCCCTGATCCCCGGGGTCAAGTACGAGAAGGGCAAGGGAATCGTCGGCGGGGACCGTGCCTATTTCAGGGCCAGCGGCACATCCTTCGCGGCACCGATCGTAAGCGGCACCCTGTCGCTCATCCTGTCGCTCAACCCCACACTCACTCCTGATGAAGCCAAGCGCATGGTGTTGAACTCGGCGCTCGATATCGAAACGCCGGGCTTCGACAACTATACCGGCTACGGCCTGCTCGACGTCGCCGCCGCCCTCAAGGCGGCGCCGGATTACTTCGTCGAAAGCAGGATTTCAGGTGTCAAGGTGGTGAAGAAGGCCGGCAAGCCCGTGCTGCGCGTGCTCGGTACGGCGAATGCCGACAGCTTCGCCAAGGCAACGCTCTATCTCGGCAAAGGGGCGAAGCCGAAGAAATGGCTGCGCGTCAATGTGTCGATCGACAAGCCGGTCACCAACACAGGCCTGATGGACCTGCCGGCGAGCATATTCAAGGGCTCCAAGCAATGGACCATCCGCCTGATCACCGAACACGGAAACGGCGACAAGCGTGAGGCACGGTTCAACCTGACGCTTGGCTAGCGATCTTAAACCTGTCCGCTCGGAGGGACTAAGCGATGAAAAAACTGGGTATATCGGCAGCGACGGCCGCCTGGGCGTTGCTTGTTTCCGTGCTTGCCGCGCATGCGGTCACGGTGGAGATCGACCTGCAGACCGAGGGCGAACCGGTGCCCCAGGCCACCATCACCTTCGAGACCGCCGAGGGCGACCCGATCGAGGTCGCGCTGGTCGAGGAGGAAGAGGAAGCCGAACAGACCGCCACCGAAGAGACGCCGGCGCAGGACGCGCCGAAGGACGAGCCCCAGACCGCGACGCCGGAGCCGGCCCAGGTCACAGGCACCGGCGGCATGCTCGCGATAGAACTGGACGACGGCCTTGAGGGCAAGGATGTCGTGGCGTTGGTCATGCTCGATGGAAAGCTCATCAAGAAACAACCGATGACCGTGGTTGAGGACACGCCGGTCCAGATCGAAGCATTCGACCCGGCCGATGCCGAGATAGCGGTCGATATCAGTCAGGACGGGACCTGCCGGCCGGGCCGCTCATGCCCGTTTGCGATTGCCATCGAAAACCAGGGTAACGGCATCTATGAAGGCCCGGTTTTTCTGGAGGGCCTGCTGTTCGGCAATTGGGCCGCAGCCGCTGCCAAAGTCGACAACTGGTTCTGCGCCAGCACGGGGCGCGGCAGGAGCCTGTGCCACACGCAGGTTTCGCTGCAGCCCGGCCAGAGCGTGGAGCAGGGGTTTTCGGTCAAACTGCCGCGACGGATCGGCGGAAGGCCGCGCACCTGTCTGGAGGTGAAAACCATCACGCCGGATGCGGAAGGGCGCCACCAGCCGGTGGTCGCGGCTCTGCAGCTCGGCCTCGCCCGGGAAGGGCTCAATGTCGGCCGGCCCGACGGGATCATGGGGCCGCAGACCCGGTCGGCCATGACGGGCTACCGGAGACGGAGCGACGGTGCGGCAGGCGAGACCGACGCGGACCTGTTCGAGGCGATTTACGACTATCCGCTCGGTAAAATGGCGCGCCTTGGCCATGCCGCCGGTGCATCCTGCGCGAAGCTGGCACTGGTGATCCCGCCGCGCCAGAAAAAACCGGAGCCCCGGTCGGCCGGGCAGACCCGCAAGAAAAAGAAGAAGAAGCGCAAGGAGAGCAGTTCCGGCAACAGCCTCGCACCCGCGGTCAGCATAGGCATCGGTGTCGGGATCGGCGTGCTGGGCAAGAAAAAACACAAGAAGAAATATGACGACTGAAGAGTGTCCATCGTCTCGATGCGGCGATGAAGAGCCAGAGGCTCCATGAGCGCGGCAGGATCCGGTTGTCCGCACGGTCGCAGTGCCGTCATCCGCATGATGGCGGCGGTTGCCTTCGCGGCCGCGATGCTTATGCCGCATGCGGTCCAGGCCGAAGACGTGGCTGCCGGCACGCCCAACGCGACGCAGACCGCCAACATAAACTCCGCGCTGGATCGCCTGCGCCAGGACATTGCCGACGCGACCCGGGTCAATGCCGGTGCAAAGCCGAGAAAGAAGCGCGACCAGAACGCCAGGGAGATCGCGGTCTATCAGCGCGTTCTGGACAATCTGACCAACAAGCTCGCGAACAACGAGCTGCACCCGATCGACAATCTCGCCAAGGGCAAGATCGACGGCACGAACAACCATGTTCGTTTCGTCTTCGAGAACGACAAGGCGGGCATCCAGGGCTCTTCCTCACCGACGGGCGCCTATTGCCCGGACAACGCCTATGTGCTCGTCGGCACAAAGAAGAACCTCAAGGCCTACACGGACATCAAAGCGGCGACGCCGGCGGAGGCGCGCAACAAGCGCACCGCGTTCGTCAACGCCGGTAAAGTTCGTCGCATCCGCTGTCCGCGCGGCCATATGATCTTTGACAGCGCCTTGCTCGACCCGCTGGGTGGCGTCCGGATCGATCCCACAACAAATGACGGTTGGTGCAAGGCGCGCGAACTGCTCGATGTGCTGGCGCACGAAAAGTTCCATGAGATTGTCATCGAAGACGCAATTGCCGCGCTGAGGAAGAGAAAGGACTTCCGTGAGGGAGCGGCGTCCGAACGCACCCGCAGAGAGAGGGCCGTGTTCTGGAACGGGGCG
>JBPCWF010000292.1:0-2582 GCA_051009775.1 Hyphomicrobiales bacterium
CGACCCCGACCGCGGCCACGGCTATGAAGGCGACGATGAAGCTCAGGAGCCACGACCCGGTCCAGTCGGCGATCTCGTAGCCGATATAACCGCCGAGCAGGTAGAGCGAGCCATGCGCCAGGTTGACGTTGCGCATGAGCCCGAAGATCAGGGTGAAGCCGCTTGCGACCAGGAAATAGAGCCCGCCCAGCGTGATGCCGTTGAACAGGGCGTTGAGGAAGATCTTCTTGCGTCCGAACACGTCGACGAAGCCGGGCGGCCAGGGGGCCAGCACCAGCCAGGCCGCAAAGGCGACCGCCAGCAGAATAACGAGCGACCACAAGGGATGGCGCTCATAAAACCGGATCATCGCAGATTGGACTCCCACATACGTCCAAACGTTCAGAATGCCCGATTTCCGGGCTTTCTCTGCGTTAAACATTAACCGTTGCGGCGCCCGCCCGGCATGACAATCAGTATTATCGGTTAACGCCTGATCGGATTATCGGTCAGTTGTGCAGAATATGTGCGACCCGGCGGTAATCGGTCGGGGCCATGCCGACGTTCGAGCAGAAAAACCGGGTGAACCCGCTCTGCGACGAAAATCCCAGATCGAAGCTGATTTCCGTGACCGACTGGTCGGTCTGCGTCAGCTGTTCTATCGCCCGTTCCATGCGCAGGGTGTTGAGGAACAGATTGGGCGTTATGCCGGTCTGTTTCCGGAACAGCTTGTAGAAATGCGGCCGCGACAGGCCGGATTCCCGGGCGACGTCGTCGAGCACGATTTCCGAGCCGAGCCGGTTCGTCATGAATTCGATCGACCGGCGCACCCGGAAGTCGGTGAAGGTGCCGGAGCCCGTAAAGACATCGGTCGGGGCCTGCCACTGCCAGCTCTGGTCGAAGCACTCCTGGGTCAGTTCATAGAGATAGCCGTCGAAGCGGTCGTCCGCGTAGCAGTTGAGCAGCAGGTTCGCGACCTTGTGCACCGAGCGGTGGATCGGGTCGGTGATCTCGATCCGGGTGCGCCCGAACCTCAGCGCCGAAGTGGCGCTGCGCCCGACTTCCAGAAACCAGATCGGCTGGATGTAGAGGATCAGGAACAACGATCCTTCGCCCTCATCGCCCGGCCTGAAATCATGCGGCTCCCAGGGGTTGATGGCGCAGGCGCTCTCCGGCGAGATATCGTACATCTTGTCGGAGATCTGCTGCTTCGCGCTGACCCCTTGCAGGAGGAATGTCAGATGCCCCTCGCGATGTGCGTGGGTGATCATCGCACGGTTCATTTGATAGATGCACGCACGCCCGAACCGGCCGTGATAGACCGAAATTGCGGTGCTCATGATACGCCTCCGCTACTCCACTACCTGTCGTTTCCGCCGGAATTATTGAGTTTTTTTGCATGTTTCCGTGGCGCTCCGGCCGGCCGCGGAAACTCAGCCTGAAAGTTTAGGACAAAATCCCGGATTTGACAGCCCCTCTTGGTTTGCCGCTCCGTGCACGGCTCATGGCCGTTCATAGGCGGTTTTCACGTTCGTGTAGAACTCCCGGGCGTAGGCGCCCTGCTCCCGGGGCCCGAGGCTTGAGCCTTTCCGCCCGCCGAAGGGCGCGTGATAGTCGACGCCGGCGGTCGGCAGGTTGACCATCACAACGCCCGACTGGGAATGCCGCTTGAAGTGGCTGGCGTGTTTCAGGCTGTTGGTGCAGATGCCCGATGTCAGGCCGAACTCGGTGTCGTTGGCGACATGGAGCGCCTCGTCATAGTCGCGCACGCGGATGACGGCGGCGACCGGTCCGAAGATCTCCTCTCGGTTGATACGCATGTCGTTGCGCGTGTCGGTGAAGAGCGCCGGCTGGAGATAGAAGCCCGGATGCGCGCGGGCGAGCCGCTCGCCGCCCCAGCGCAGGCTGGCCCCTTCACGCCGGCCGAGCGCGATATAGTCCTCGTCCTGGGCAAGCTGATGCGCGTCCACCACCGGCCCGATGTCGGTGTCTTCGAGCAGCGCGTCGTCGACCTTGAGCGCGCGCAGACGGTCGACCATGGCCTCGACGAAACGGCCGTGGATGCCCTCGGTGACGATCAGCCGCGACGAGGCGGTGCAGCGCTGGCCGGTTGAGAAATAGGCGCCGTTGATGGCGCAGTCGACCGCGATGTCGAGATCCGCGTCGTCGAGCACGACCAGCGGGTTCTTGCCGCCCATCTCGAGCTGAACCTTGCGCATGTGCCGGGCGCAGGCCTCCGCCACCCGCCGGCCGGTCGCGACCGATCCGGTAAAGCTGATGGCGTTGACGCGCGGGTCGTCGAGCAGCGCCTGGCCGACCACGGATCCGGGCCCGTTGATCAGGTTGAGGACGCCCGGGGGCAGGCCGGCGCGGTGCAGCATGTCGACCAGCGCCCAGGCCGAGCCCGGCACCAGCTCCGCCGGCTTGAACACGACCGCGTTGCCGTGAACGAGCGCCGGCGCGAGCTTCCAGGCGGGGATTGCTGCGGGGAAGTTCCAGGGCGTGATGAGGCCGACCACGCCGACCGGCTCTCGGGTGATGTCGACCTCGACGCCGGGCCGGACCGAGGGTAGTTTCTCGCCCCGGAGGCGCAAGGCCTCGCC
>JBPCWF010000293.1:0-3876 GCA_051009775.1 Hyphomicrobiales bacterium
GGCTCTATGCCGATCGCCAGAAGGCACTGACCCGGGCGCTGGAGACGCATCTTGCCGGTCTCCTCAGTGCGCCCGGCCAGAATGCCGGAATGCATGTGCCGGCCTTCTTCTCCGACGCGCTGGCGGCGGCCACGACCGACACGGCGGCGGCGGAAGCGGCCGCGCGTGCCGGCGTCGTCGTCTCACCGCTTTCGGTGCATTATGTCTCGGCGCCCGCCAGGCAGGGCTTTCTCATGGGCTTTACGGGGTTCGACGAGGACGAGATCGCCGCCGGCGCCGCCCGGCTGGCGGAGGTTCTGCAGGGCCTCGTCAGATCTCGCGCTCCTTGAGCACCTTGCGGATCGCCTCCGCATTGGCCTTCGGCCCCGGCATCTGCGGGTGGACGGCGAGTGCATCCTCGAACGCCTTGAGCGCGCTCTCGAAATCGTCGAGCCGGATATAGACCAGCCCACGGCCTGACAGCGCGCCGAAATGGCGCGGCTCCAGCTCGAGCGTCCTGGCGATGTCCTCGAGCGAACGTTTGTAGTCGCCCATGAAATAATAAAGCGTGGCGCGCTTGTTCCAGCACTCGGCGAAACCGGGCGCGGCCTCGACGACCCGGTCGAACGCCTTGAGCGCTTGCGCGAACCTGCCGCGGCCCATATCCGCGATGCCGGCTTCGAGCAGCGCGGCGACGTCCTCCTCCCCGGTCTCCAGCCATATGGCCCAGATCTGGCGCTCGACCGCCACCGCCGCGCCCGGCCCCGGCACGTCTTTCAGGGACGCGAACAGGCCGTCGAGCCGCGGGTCCTTCTGGTCGGCCAGCACCGATCCGGCGGGAGCCAGGAGGCCGCAGATCAGACACAGGGCGCGCAGGGTTTGCATGGGTTGAGCGTACGGCATGGGGCGATACGTGCCAAGCATGCCCGGACGATCGGTCCTCCCTCACCGTCATCCCGGAAGCCGGTTTGCCCGAGATCTCCGAGCTCGCCGGCAAAGCGCGCGCTCCGGGATCCAATGGCCGAACCGGACTGCATGGCGAGTGGATTCCGGGTCAAGGCCGGGATGACGCGTGAGGCGTGCCTTGGCGTTCCCGCACCAATCCCACCCCGCATCCGCCGCGAGATGCGCGGATCAGGCTCACGCATGACGGGCGTTTGGTATGGCGTCCGCGGCCCGCGTGTCCCGCCACGCGTCCCAAAATGGGATGGCACGGGATTTGCTCACCTTTTGTTAACGAATTGGCAATAAATGCGGGGCCACCATGTTCAACATGACCATAGACCACGCTGCACGACTGGCTGTAGCTGTTGTCGCCGTTTCGCTCTTTGCGGGCGCCTGGCCGGGCCAGGCCCGGGCCATTGAGCCTCAGCGGCTGCAGGTCGTCCCTTCCACCCCTGAATCCCGTCTCGCGCCGGGCGCCGCGCCCATGCTGCAGACCGTGGCATTGACCGCCGCGCCCGTTGCGGCCACGGCCGCGCCCGCGTTCATCACGCCGCCGATATTCCCACGCGCCAAGCCGGCGGTGATACCGGTGCCCTTGGGCGCGAAGCGGGTTCGCGGCCTGATCGTCGTCAAGGCGTCGCCGGACTGGAAGCTCGACGGCGTGAAGCCCCGGCTTGTGCAGATGTTGATCGAGGTGCAGCGCCACTATGGCAGGCCGCTGCACATCATTTCCGGCTGCCGGAGCAAGAGCCACAACCGAAAGGTCGGCGGCGCCAAGCGCTCGCAGCACCTGCACTGCAAGGCGGCCGACTTCAAGATCGCCGGCGTCTCCAAATACAAGCTTGCGGCCTTTCTCAGAAGGCTGCCGGGACGCGGCGGCGTCGGCGTCTATTGCCGCTCGAGCTACGTGCATCTCGATATCGGACCGAGACGCGAGTGGCACCACGGCTGCCGGAAGCGCAAGAAGCGCCGCACGCGCACGCAATACGCCGCGGCCAGCACCTCCCGGGTCTCCCGGATCGAAAAGTAGACGGCTCCGCGGGGCCCGCCCTTCCCTCGCCCGTTGTCCTTCCCGTCGACTGTCATCGTTTTGCAATCAAGCCGTTGCCGGAGCGTCATGTCCGGTGGCTAGCGTGATCTCCCATGGCAGAGGACGCTGCGATCCTTCTGGCTGGCGCCGGCACGCGCCGCAGGGGGTGGCCCCTCTCCGCGCTGATGAGCGAGGACCGGACATGACCATAAAACCTTCAGCACCGCAGGGCGCGCAGCGCGACCCTCCGCTCCGCCTCGCCCATGTGCTGTTCGTGCTCTGGGTCGCCGGGACCGTGGCCTGGGCGTTGTTCGCGGCCAGGCTTGCCCAGGATCAAGGCTGGTGGGCGCTGCGCCCGGACCTTGCCGCCGTGCTTGTGCTGGCGCCGCCGTTCCTGGCCCATCTCCTGGCGAACGCCGTCATCAGGCTGACCGGCAACCCGACCTTCCGGTCGTGACGTCCGCACCCGCCCTCTCCCGTCATCCCGGAAGCCGGTTTGCCCGAGATCTTCGATCTCGCCGGCAAAGCGAGCTATCCGGGATCCATTGGCCGATGCGGTTGGCCACGGCCATTGGATCCCGGATCAAGTCCGGGATGACGTAAAAGGGATGACATGAGAGGGCGGACGCCCCCTTGCATCATCGCCCGATTTACCCGAAACAGGTGGCCCGTCCCTGCCGCGACTTTCGGGTGAAGCCATGGCCATACAGACACTCTCCGCCCTTGCGGTGCGCATCACAGGCATCGTGATCGGGTTGTCCGCGCTGAAGGCGGGCGCGGCCTATCTCTATACCGCGGCCCAGGCGAACCTGGACCCCTGGCTGTTCCTGGCGCTCACGCCCACGGTCATGATGTTCGCCGCGGCCGCCTGCATGATCGTGTTTCCCCGCACGGTCGCCGGCAACCTGGTGCCGGTGGTCGCCAACGAAACCAGGGAGCCGCCCGCGATCGGCCAGCTCGAAGTGCTGGGCTGCGCCCTCATCGGGCTCTATTTCCTGATCCAGGCGGTGCTCGATGCGACCTGGATGATCAGCTACTACTATGCCGGCAGGCAGTGGGACACTGCGTGGGTCTGGAACCAGAGCACCGTCACCCCGACGGTGGTCGCGGCCGCGAAGTTCGCAATCGCCGTCTGGCTCCTGCTCGGCGCCAAGGGCCTGTTCGGCCTGTTGCGCTGGGCGCGGCGCGTGCACGCGGACTGACCACCCTCCCCCGTCATCCCGGAAACCGGCTGCCCGAGATCTTGGATCCCTCAAGGCATGGCAGGCTCACCGGGGTGACGGGGAAGGGACGGCGCGGTCTCCCGGGGCATTCTCGCCGCCCGGCCGGACAGCGGCTGCGCCGCGGCCCTCCTCGTCCGTCTATCCGCTTTCCTTGTCCGATCCGCTCCAGTCGGTCTTGCACGGGCGGCCTTTGACCACGCAGTGCTGTTTGCTGCCCTTGCGGCGGCATTTGTGCGACTTGGACTTGGCCTTGTCGTAGTTCGAGAACCCCGCGCCATACTGGTTCTTGGCGTTGGTCTTCCAGTCCCCGAGCGCGTAGAGCTTGGAGGTGTTCTTGTTGGCATGGAGGCCATAGCCCCAGACCATGGATTTGCACACCAGGCGGGCCTCGGCGGCCGGCGTCATGGCGGTCAGGGCGACGATCAGGGCGGGCAGCCCGGCGATAAGAAAGCGGGACAGGCGCATGGCGATCTCCGTTGTGCTTTGGTTCAAGCCTTCGGAGTGTTTGACGCCGCGAGCGCCGCAATGGTTCAAAAGAATGTGCAGGCCGCCGGCCGCCGCGCCCCTCCCCGCGCCGCCCGCTCTCAAAATCTGAGCTGAACCTTCCGCCCGCCCGACGCGTCAGACCCTGTATGGCCGCCCCCTGTCAGACCGCGAGGACCCCCATGCTTCCCGAACTCCACACCGACCGTCTCGTGC
>JBPCWF010000294.1:0-5036 GCA_051009775.1 Hyphomicrobiales bacterium
GGGCCGCGTTGTCGGCGACGTTCCCCGTCATCGGACCGGTATGGTCGATGGTGGTTTCGATCGGCATGACGCCGGTATAGGGCACGAGGCCGTGGGTCGGCTTCATGCCGTAGCAGCCGCAATAGGATGACGGCATGCGGATCGAACCGCCCTGGTCGCCGCCGATCGCCATGTCGACCTCGCCGGAACCGACGAGCGCGCCCGAGCCGCAGGACGAGCCGCCCGCCGAATGCGTCGTCTTGTGCGGGTTGAGGATGTGGCCGGTGGCGTTGGTGTGGCTGCCGCCGGAGAGGCAGAAATACTCGCAATGGGCCTTGCCGACGATGGTGCCGCCGGCATCAAGGATGCGCGTCACGATGGTGGCGTCGATATCGGGTGTGTAGCCCTTCAGCGTCGAGGCGCCGTTCATCATCGGCACGCCGGCGAGGCAGACGTTGTCCTTGAGCGCGACGGTCTTGCCGGCGAGCGGCCCGCGCGGCGCGCCCTTGATCTCGGTCTTGACGTACCAGGCGTTGAGCGGGTTTTCTTCGCTCGACGGCCGGTAGCCCGAGGTGCGCGGATAGTCGACCGGCGGCAGGTAGTCGGGCATGGCGTCGACCACGTCATATGCCGCGATGGTGCCGTTCATGACTTCCAGGAATTCCGCGATCCGGTCATCCGACATATGCATGCCGAACTCGGTCACGATTTCCTTGAGCTGTGCGTGGGTGGGCCGCTTGACGGTCATGTAACTCTGCCCTTCATGCTGAGTGATCCGCTGGGGCTCGGGCGCCGGTCCGGGCGCCGCGGCCGAGCCTGCGGGTTTCGCTGTTGAAACGGGTTGCGCCGGTGCCGGCGCCGGCTTAGGCGGCGCGGCAACGGGGGCAGCCGCGGTGCGTCCGGCGCCAAAGCCGACGAATTCCTCGACCAGAGCCGGGTCCGTCGCCTCGCCGCCGGCAACCTCGCCGGTGATCTCGCCCTTCTGCAGCAGCAGCACGCGGTCGGACAGCTCGGTGATGAATTCCAGGTTCTGCTCGACCAGAACGACGGTCAGGCCGCGCTTGCGGCTCAGATCCTTGAGGGTGTCGATGATCTCATCGATGATCGAGGGCTGGATGCCTTCGGTCGGTTCGTCCAGGAACACCAGATGGGGCTCGGAGATCAGGCACCGCGCGATCGCCAGTAACTGCTGCTCGCCGCCCGACAGCGCGCCGCCGTCACGGTCGAGCAGATGCTCGAGCCGCGGGAAGTCCTGCAGGATGTTGCGGATCGCGTCCTGCTCGTCTTCGGCATGGGCGGCGATGCCCATGCGCAGGTTGTCGAACACGCTCAGCATCGGGAAGATGCCGCGGCCCTGGGGCACATAGCCGATGCCCTGGCGGCTGCGCTCGTGGGCCGGCTCGTGGGTGATATCAATGCCCTCGAAATGGACGCTGCCGCCGGTCGCCGGCACCAGCCCGATCAGGGTCTTCAAGAGGGTGGTCTTGCCCATGCCGTTATGGCCGAGGATGCCGACGATCTCGCTGTCGCGCACGGAGAGGTCGATGCCGTGCAGGATCGGCACCCGGCCGTAACCGGCCCTGAGCGCCTGGACCTGCAGGATTTCAGAGACGCTTGTTCTCGAAGATGTTTCCAACGCACTCATTTGTGCCTGTGCCCCAGATAGACCTCGCGGACCCGGGCGTCGTTCGACACAACGTCCATGGTGTCCTCGATCAGGATAGCGCCCTCATGGAACACGGTCACCTGATCGGCGATCATCCTGATGAACTGCATGTCATGTTCGACCACGATCATGGTCGCAGTCTGGTTGATTTCCTTGATCAGTTCCGCGGTGCGGGCAACCTCGTCATGGGTCATGCCTGCGGTCGGTTCGTCGAGCAGCACGAGCCACGGTTCGGCGGCGACCACCATGCCGAGTTCGACCCATTGGCGCTGGCCGTGGGCAAGCTCTCCAACCGTGTCGGCGCGGATATCGGTGAGCCTCAGCCGGTCGAGCGTCTGGCCGGTAAGCGCGCGGGCGCGCGCGCGGTCATGCCAGCGGCGCGCCGCGAGCCAGATGTTTTCCTCCACCGACAGGCCGTCGAACACGTTGGGCACCTGGGTCTTGATGCCGACGCCGAGGCGGGCAACTTCATGCGGCTGGCGCCCGCCGGCGTGGAAGTCGCGGATGACGATGTCGCCGTCGGTCGGCTCGAGCTGGCCGGTCAGGCATTTGAAGAATGTGCTCTTGCCCGCGCCGTTGGGCCCGATCAGGCAGCGCAGCTCGTTGTCCCACAGGGTGAAGTCGACACGGTCGACCGCGACGACGCCGCCGAAATGGCGCGACAGATTGCGGGTCTCCAGCACGATCTCACCGGTCATGGGTCGCCTCCGGCGCCGGCCGTCTGGCGCGCCGCCTGCGCATGCGCTTCTCCTTGCGCAGCATCGTGTTGCGCGACTGCGCCCGGTCCCAGATCTGGATGATCCCGGGCACGATGCCGCGCGGCACCAGAAGCACGAACACGATCAGGACGATGCCGAGCACCAGGTTGTTGTTGATCGTGGCCTGGGTGCCGAGGCTCGAGGTCAGATAGAACAGCGCGACCGCGCCGAAGATCGGTCCGATCAGGGTGCCGCGGCCGCCGACGATGACCCAGATGATGGTCAGCGCGGTGTTGTAGAGCGAGAACATGTCGGGCGTCACGCGGCCGATGCCGTTGGCGAAGATGACCCCGGCGAGACCGGCGATGCCGCCGCCGACGGCGAACAGGACGAGCTTGTAAAGCCGGATGTCGTAGCCGAGCAGCTCAGCCCTGAGTTCGTTCTCGCGGATCGCCACGATGACCCGGCCGAAATGGGTCTGGATCAGCCAGACGCAGCCGAAATAGGCGATCAGCAGCGCCGCCATGGCGACATAGAACATGTCCTCGGGGAACAGGATGTTTGTGGGGTCGCCGGGCATGTTGAGCGGCGGCGCGGTAACGCCGTTGAAACCGCCGAGCAGGGCATCCCCGATCTTGTATTCAGGCCCGGACGTGCGGCGCAGGAGCGAGTAGAAGATCAGACTGACGGTCAGCGTGATGACCGCCAGGTAGACGTCGCTTAAGCGGCCGTAGAAGATGAAATAGCCAAGCACCGCAGCAAAGGCGGCGGCGACCAGAATGGCGATGAAGACGGCGCCGGTGGTGTCGCCGAAATTGATCGCGGCGATTGTGTAGGCATAGGCGCCGAGGCCGAAAAAGGTGGTCTGGCCGAAGCACAGGATGCCGCCATAGCCCCAGACCAGGCCAAGGCTGAGGGCAAGGATCGCCAGCGCCAGCACCGTGGTCAGGTTGATGATGGTGAACAGCTCGAAGACCTGGGGACCGCCGAACAGGAACAACAGCCCGACCAGCCCGATGAACAGGCGCCAGCGGTTTTCGCGCGACCGGATCACAGGCTTTTCCTGAAGAAACGCCCGGTGATGCCGCGGGGCATGAGCCGCAGCAGGATGATCGCCGCGACCAGGAGCGCGACCTCGCCCATGGTCGGCCCGACGGCGAAGGCGAAGATACCGTTGATGCCGCCGAGCAGAACCGACGCCGAGGTCGTGCCGGCGAGGATCGCGGCGCCGCCCGAGATCACCGTGATGAAGGCCTTTGCGATATAGGTCGCGCCGATGGTCGGCAGCACGCCTGTGATCGGGGCGAGCAGGGCGCCGGCAAAGCCCGACACCGCCGCGCCCAGACCGAAGGTGATGGCGTAGATGCGCTCGGTCGAGACGCCGAGGGCTGCCGCCATGTCGGCGGCCTGCATGGTGCCGCGGGCGACCAGCCCGAGCCTGGTAAAGCGCAGGACCAGATAGACCACGAGCGACAGGATGATGGCGACGACGATCAGGAACAGCTCGTAGCCGCTCGACGAGTAATCGCCGATCCTGACCGAGCCGAGCGGCGCTGAAATCGTCGTCGCGGTCTGGGCGCCGAAGATGGTTGTCACCAGCCCGATGAACAACAGGCTCAGGCCCCAGGTCGCGAGCAGGGTGTCGACCATCCGGCCGTAGAGGAACCGGATCAGGCAGCGCTCGACGATGACCCCGATCAGGCCGACCACGAGCGGCGCCAATATCAGCATGGCGAACCAGATATTGACGCCGTTGTTGGTCGAGATGACGACGGTATAGCCGCCGAGCATGAGGAACTCGCCATGGGCCAGGTTGATGACCCGCATCATGCCGAAGATGATCGCAAGGCCCAGGCTGATCAGCACCAGATTGGCGATGCCGTAGATGATCTGCAGTCCAAGTGCAATGGCGAGGTCCACGGTCGCGGCGTCCTTATCAGCGCGGCCTATTCGATGCCGGCCGCCTTGAGCCCGTTCTCGAAGTAGAACTTGGCCTGGTTCGGGTCCTTCTGCAGGTCGCAGACGAGCAGCGTGTCCGCCGGCTTCTGCTGCTCGTAGGTTTCCAGAATGTTGTATTTCTGGCCCTGCAGCTCGGCCAGATAGACGTTCTGGACCGCGTGATGGGTCTTCGGCTCGACCGCGAGCTTACCACTCGGCCCGTCGATCGAGACCGGGCTTTCGAGCGCCTCGATGACCGCCATGCGGTCGGTGCTGCCCGCTTTCTTGACGCCCTCCGCCCACAGATAGACCGCCTCGTAGGAGCGTGCCGCAAGCTCGTTCAGATACGGCGCGTTTGCGCCGTATTTGGCCTGGAACCGCTTGACGAAATCCGCGTTGGCCGGCGTGTCGATCTCCTGGAAATAGCTGTAGGCGACGATCATGCCGTTGCCTTCCTCGGCCGAGATCAAAGTGTGCTCGTTGCCGACGCCGAAGGTGGTCGAGGCGATCGGGATCGAGGTGTTCATGCCGGAGGCGGCATATTGCCGGTAGAACGAGACATGGGCGCCGCCGACCAGTGCCGACATGACCAGATCGGGCTTGGCCGCCTGGATCTTCTTGATGGTCGGTCCGAAATTGGTGACGTCGAGCGGGAAGAACTCGACCGCGACGGTCTCGCCGGAATTGTCGCGGACATATTTCTCGACCCAGTCGGCGGTGATCTGGCCGTAATTGTAGTCGGCGGCCACCACATA
>JBPCWF010000295.1:0-3256 GCA_051009775.1 Hyphomicrobiales bacterium
ATTCTAGAGCATCGTTCCTTCATATGGAATCGTTTGATGGCGCCAAATCAGTTCAGCCGGCTAGACGCAAAGCGCGGCGCGATGTGGGGCATCGGGCAAGCTTTGTAACGACGCCGGTGAGCTGATATGGCCCACCGAAGGCCGGTTTTTCGCGCCCGCTGGACGTCGTTAAGCTCCACTTGTGGTCGCCCGGACCACGGCGTGGACCTTGCCTCGCCAGCAGACGCGAAAAGCCGATCAAATGACCCCATATGAAGGAACGATGCTCTAGGCGAGACCGAAGGGCATGGGATCAGCGACGTGCCCGGCTTAACGGCCCGGTGATAGCAACCCGCGTGCGGCGTGGCGGACCTCGGGGTCGGAGAAGCGGAACACGGAGCGGTCCATGGCGTAATGGATGAAGGCGGAGGCGAAGCCGAGCGCGATCAGCGCCGGTACCATGCCCGGCGCGGCGAGCAGATCGGTCAGGAACGGGAACACCTGTGGGCCGTAGCGGGCCGTCTCGTCGTCCACCGCCTCGACCTCCATCACCGGCATCAGCGTGACGGAGATGAGCCCGAGCACCAACAGAACGCTCCACCTACGGCGGTTCACCGCGTTCCAGAAACGATACCAGCGCGACGGCCCCGGCTCGGGCTCGCCGGCCGCGAGCACGGCGGTCAATCCCACCGCCACCAGCCAATGCTGCGCGGTCCACATCACGATGAACACGAACGGGTCCACGAAGAAGGCAGTGACTACCATCAGCGACACGCTGACGACGTAGGCGGCGCGAGGGAGCGATGGGGCCCCGGTCCGGATCTCCGCCCACAGCAGCCCGCCGGTGGCGAGCACCACGATCCCGGTGCCCAGCACCTGAAAGTGCCCGTGCACTGAGGACAGCCACTCGGGGTCGACGATGGGGTCGAACCACCGATCCTGCAACACGGCGGCGCCGGCCAGGAGCTCCGCCACGAATATCATGACACCGCCGATGCCGAGCGCGAAAAGCCGATCGATGCGCCGGGCGCGCCCGTCTCGCGGGCGGTCGGACCGTATCCGGTAGAGGCTGAGAACCCCGTAGTGCTGTGAGGCGAAGTGGTAGGTCACCAACGCGTAGTCGACGATGGCGAGTGCGACGATGCGCTCCACCCGCGAGAGCGAGTAGACGTCGTCGCCGGGCACCAGGAACGCGAACACGAAGGCGGCGATGCCCATCGGCACCCAGACGAAGCGCGTGCGTTGGCTGTGCAGCAGGGGGCGATAGGCCGCGGTGCAATAGGCGAGATAGGCCGAGCTCAGGCGGTGCCCGATCCAGAAGCAGGCGGTGATCACGAGGTAAAAAGAGTTGATGGGGCTGTCCAGCGGGTCGTGGTGCCCTCGACCCAGCCACCAAACGAGCGGGGCCAGCCACAGGGCGTTCAGCATCCACAGACCGTCCCACAACGGGGTCCGCACCCACATCTTGGAGTAACCGACGACATCAGCCGCGAATATGGCAGGAAGCCTGCGCTCCATACTATCCCTCCCGATAAGAGAGACTATCGATCAACGAGTATGGAATCCACAGCGTAGAGCTGGAACTCAAAGACCGCTTCGGGCACTTGCCGGAACTGCAGGAGGAACCCCTGACGGGTCCGCTTTCAGGGGCAAAATCGAGCTCAGGGACCGTTTGAGCGACACTGATTGATGTGGACGCCGACGCAACGCGCCGGGGGTCACCGGTAGAAGTATTCCACCAGGAACATCGGGATCGACGGGACATAGGTGCAGATCAGAAGCACGGCCAGAAGCACGGCCACGAAGTGAACGTTGATCTTCGAGACGTCCCATATGTTCGCGCGCGCGACCGCACAGGACGTGATCAGCACACTCGCGACCGGCGGCGTCTGCTGGCCGATCGCCAGGTTGAGCGTGACCACGAGGCCGAAATGCACAGGGTCTATGCCGGCCGCGGCGATCAGAGGAATGACGATCGGCACGACCAGGATGATGGCGGCCGCCGAATGCAGGAAGAAGCCGATGATCAGAAAAAAGAAATTGAGGATCAGGAGGATCAGCCACTTGTTCGTGGTGATCTCGAGGATGCCTTGCGCCAGCTGCTGGGGCAGCTGAGCGCGGGTCAGGAACCCGCCCATCACCACCGACGCCGCGACCAGAAGCATGACCACGGCGGTCTGCATGCCGCCGTCCAGCATGGCGCGCCTGAGGTGCTTGAGGTCCATCTGGCGGTACCACAGTCCGACGGCGAACGCGGCGACGACCGCGAGGCCCGCGGCCTCGGTGGCGGTGACAAAGCCTCCGAAGATGCCGCCGAGGATGATCACCGGCAGGGTAAAGGCGGGCAGCGCCTCGACGAATGTGCGGCCGAGCGTTTTCGTGTCGAATGCCGCTTCGACCGGCAGGTTGTAGCGGCGCGCGAACATATAGGCGACGAACATCAACCCCGCTGCCCCCATCAGACCGGGCACGACGCCCGCGACGAACAGCTGCTCCACGGAGGTGTTGGCCGACGTCGCGTAGAGGATCATCGGGATGGAGGGCGGGATGATGATCGCAAGCGACGCCGAGGACGATGTCACGGCCGCAGACAGCGGTGCGCTGTAGCCGCGTTTCTTCATTTGCGGGATCAGTACCGACCCGAGCGCCGCGACATCGGCGACCGCGGACCCGGATATCTCCGCGAAGAACAGCGAGACGCCGATATTGACCATGGCGAGGCCGCCGCGCACGAAGCCGATCAGCGCGGCAACGAAATTGATCAGACGGTCGGTCACGCCGCCCGCGTTCATGATGGCGCCCGCCAGCACGAACATCGGGATGGCGATGAGCGCGAACTTGGTCGAACCGTCATACATGTCGAGCGCGACCGACACGAGGCTGTCGAGCCCCTCGTTCGCCACCAGGCCCAGTATCGCCGACACCGCCAGCGCCACCGCGATCGGCACGTTGAGGCAGATCATGACGATGAGCGCGGCGAGGATGAGGATCAGCAGCATCGCTTACCGCGTCTCCGCCTTCTGAAGCTCGGTTTCGACCTCTTCCTCGATCTCCATGTGCTCAAGAGATCTGCCCGCCGCAGTGGAGCGCCAGTAGGCCGGCAGGCTGAGCAGCTCACACAGCACGAACAGCGCGGCGCCGATCGGGATGACCGATTGGGTGAACTGGACCGGCACCCAGGTGAGCGACACCAGCCGGTCTCCCTCCAGCACCTGCAGCACCTGCCAGCCGGTCATCGCCAGAACGATGAAAAAGCCGATGACGATGAACTCCGCGA
>JBPCWF010000296.1:0-4552 GCA_051009775.1 Hyphomicrobiales bacterium
GCTCAAGGCCGGGATGACAAAGCAGGAGGGACAGCTCTAAACCTGAATGAGCAGCAGCGGGGCGCCGAATGCCTCGCTGACCCGCTCCGCGCTCGACGCCTCGTCGAGATGGGCGTAGTCGATATCGGCGATGACGAGGCCCGGCGCCTGGCCGCGCAGCACGCGCGTGACCTCGGCAAGCCGGTTGACCTCTGAGAACACCACCTCGACCGTGCTCGCCTGCACCTCGTGCAGTCTCTGATGCAGGGCGGCACGCTCCGCGGCATCGTCGGAGACGATGAGGAAACGGTGCGAACGGTTGGACTGGCCGGCGATACGCTCCGCGGTCTTGACCATGATGCCGGCCTCCGCCCCGGGGCTCAAAATCGCCACGACCGGGCCGGCCGCGAATTCCATCGACGCGGGCGCGACGATGACGCCCGAACCGTGATGCAGCGTCCGGCGCAGGGTCTGGATCGAGTGGACCCGACCGATCCGCGTTTTCGAGCTGCCGAGCGCCAGGATCTCGGCGTCCCGGCCGACGTCGGCCAAAGCCTCATCAAGCATGCCGCGCACGGTGTCGAACGCCCATTCGACCCTGGCGCGCGCCGCGGCACTCGACACCGCGGCCTGCGCCGCCCGGGCGGATTTCTCGATCTCCCGGCCGATCTCCTGGGCATCGAACCTGTGGACGCCGGTTCCGCTGTGGGAAATCTCGCGTGCGAAGGGAAGGCCCGCCAGAGCGTAGAGACACTGGTCTTCGATGAACACCGCCCGCAGTCTGGCGCCGGTAGCGGCTGCCAGAGCGACCGCCGTTTCGAGCGCCACCCGGTTGAGCGTCGAGCAATCGAGCGCAATGGCGACCTGGCGCACCATTATCGGCTGCCCGGGATCCGGCCGTTCGGTTTCAGCGGCCTGCTGCATTATTGTCATCGTCCTCCGTGTCATCTTTGGCGCCTTTCGCGCCAAACCGCTTGCGCGCCTGCGCCAGAGCAACCAGGCGCTCCTCGACCATGCGGTTGATCGTGCCCGCCGGGAACTTGCCGTCGGCGGCGCGCTGGCCGGCGGGTACCCCGGTCAGGATCTCGATGCCCTGGTCGATGGTGTCTATCGGATAGATATGGAACCGGCCGCGCCCACAGGCATCGACGACATCCTGCCGCAGCATCAGATGCTGGACGTTGGAGCGCGGGATCAGCACGCCCTGCTCGCCGGTCAGCCCGCGCGCCTCGCAGATGTCGAAAAAGCCTTCGATCTTCTCGTTGGCGCCACCGATCGCCTGAACCTCGCCCAGCTGGTTGACCGACCCGGTGACCGCCAGCGACTGCCTGATCGGAACACCGGAGAGCGCCGACAGCAGCGCATAGAGCTCGGTCGACGAGGCGCTGTCGCCGTCGACGCCGCCATAGGACTGCTCGAACACCAGGCTGGCGCCGAAGGCGAGCGGGATGTGCGGCGCATAATGGGCGGTGATGAAGCCCGAGAGGATCAGCACGCCCTTGGAATGGAGCGCGCCGCCGAGCGCCACCTCGCGCTCGATGTCGATGACCTTGCCCGCCCCCAAATGGACCCGCGCGGTCACCCGCGATGGCTTGCCGAAGCTGATATCGCCCAGGCTGAGCACGCTCAGGCCGTTGATCTGGCCGACCTGTGCGCCGCCCGTATCGATCATGACGATCTCGCGCTCGATCGATTCCATCTGGCGTTCGCGGATGCGGTCGGAACGCCGCTTCTTGCCTTCGATCGCGTTGGTGATGTCGTCGGCACCGATCAGGTCGTGCCCGGCCCTGGCTGCCCAGTAGTCCGCCTCGCGCAGGAGATCCGCCAGGCGCTCGCTGCGGAGCGACAGGCGTTCGGCGTCGGCGGCCATGCGCCGGGAATGCTCGATCACCGCGGCGACTCCCGGAGGGTCGAGCGGCCGCACTTTGTTGCACCGGGCCAGATTGCCGATCCAGGCGGCATATTGCGTCTCCGCCGCGCGGTCCGACTTCAGGACATCGTCGAATTCGGCCTCGACCTTGAAGAACTCGGCAAATTCCGGATCCTGTGACGACAGCAGGTAATAGAGCATGTGGTCGCCGAATATCACCACCTTGACGTTGAGCGGGATCGGTTCGGGGCTCAGGGTAACGGTTGAGAACGCGCCGGCATAATCGGACGGCGACTCAATGGTTATCCGGTCGTTCTTCAAGGCACGCTTCAAGGCATCCCAGGCAAACGGCTGGATCAGAAGCTTGCGCGCGTCGATCAGGAGATAACCGCCATTGGCGCGGTGCAGCGAACCCGGCTTGATCAGCGTGAAGTCGGTCAGTAGCGCGCCCATCTGCGAGAGGTGATCGATCCGCCCGACCAGGTTGGCGAGAGACGGACGCTCCTCCTGCTCGATCGGGGCGCCCATGCCGTTGCGGGCGCCATCGGCGGAGACGATCACATTGACCTTGTATTTGCGCAGACGCGGGTCCTCCACCTGCGGCTCGAACGGACCTGTAACCGGTTGTTCGCCGGACTGCGCCTGCATTTCCGGTGTCATCAGGAACAGATAGATGTGCTTGGCGAGATCGTCTTTGACCGCGTCGAGATGGGCACGCATGCCGGGGACGTCTGCGAACTGGCGCTCGATATCGACGATGGAATGGCCGATCGCGGCGGCGGCATATTGACGATCCAGTTCACGCAGGGACCGCCGCGCCTCGGTCGTCAGTTTGGGCATGCCCTGGAGCGCCAGTTCCAGTTCGTGCTGCACGGTTTCGATCGCCTGTTCGATCTGCTTGCGCTCGGCTTCATCCAGTTCGTTGAACTGCTCGGGCTTCAGCACCTCTCCGTCCCGCATCGGTGCAACCGCAAAGCCCGACGGCGTGTGCAGCACTGCAGTGCCCAGTTCGCCCGCTTTCTTCTGCAGTTCCGCGAAGGCCGATTCCTGGCGCTGTTTGAACTCCGCCTCGATCGCGCGCCGCCGGTTCTGATACTCGTCCGCCTCGAAGGTGGCGCGGGCCGTGGCGCGCAGGTCGTCCATCATGGCGTCCATGGCGTCGCGGAACCCGACCGCCCGGCCTGCCGGCAGGCACATGGCGACCGGCCTGTCCGGCGTCTCGAAATTGTTGACGTAGATCCAGTCGCACGGCGCTTCGCGCTCTTTGGCCTTGGCCCGAAGCAGATCGAGCACGGCGGACTGCATGCCGCAGCCATGGGCGCCGACAACGAACAGGTTGAAGCCGTCATGGGCGATTTCGGTGCCGAGCTCTATGGCCTCGACCGCGCGCGCCTGGCCGAGAATGCCCTTGGGCGGCTTGAGCCCGGCGGTCGATGCGAACTTGAACCGGGCGGGATTGCAGGTCTTGCGCAGTTGCTCGGGCTTGAGCGGCGCCACGGCCTTGCGCGATTTAGATTTACGTCTGGGACTCGCCACGTCTGTCACGCACCTTTGCTCACTCACCGGGAGTCTGGGTTAGCCCCCCAGCCTGCGAAAGGCAAGCCCGCGCTGCTCTAGCCCCGAGGCACAATCGACGTGGCGTCGATGATATAGCCGGCATCCTGTTCGAAGCGGTGCTCCTGCAGATTGTCACCGGGGCCGCCCCGGTCGATCACCAGGAAATCCGCCGTCGCCTCGAGCGCCAGCAGGGGATGGTGCCAGACATTGCGGTGATAGCTCACGCCCTGGCCGTGCTCGCTCAAAAAGGCGTGAACCATGCCCGGCGCATCGCCCTCACCTGAATCCGCGACGACCACAAGGAACGGCAGCCGGGTCAGGGGCATGAAGGTCTGGCTGCCCAGCGGATGCCGCTCGAGCATTTCAATGGCGATCGGAAAGGTCCAGGGCTGGCCGCGAAAGACATTGACCAGAGGCCGGCCGCCCTCCGCGTCGACGTCGACCGTGGCGAGGTCGTGATAGCGTTCAGCCATGCCGTCATTTATCGCGAAGTGGTCGGCGCCGTCGGTCTCGACCACATCGCCAAAGGCGGCGAAGCGTTCCTTGGTCAACGGCCAGACCGTCAGCGAGATCGCGTTCATAGGCGTCCAGTGATGTTGCCGAACAGGCGCAGGCGGCTGATGCCGCCATCGGGATGGATGTTGAGGCGAACGTGGGTGACCGGTCCGTGATCCGAGATGTCGGCACCTTCGAACACATGCTCCCGGTCGGCCTCGAGCTTTTGCTCCGGCAGGATCTCGAACCAGCCGTCGCCGCCCGCCCCGTCGACGGTTTCCGCTGCGGTGCCCTCGATCGAACAGCAGTCGGGGTAGTTGCCCTTGAAGAAGGCGGTGTCGACCAGGATGCGTTTCAGGACACCCGAATGGCCAAGGGCAAGGATCGCCCAGTCGTTGCCGGATTCACGCCGGCGCCGGGTCTCCCAGCCGTCACCCATATTGGCGCCCGGTGTCGGCGCCAGCATATTGGAGGGCACGCCGAAATGGGCATCGCTCCAGGCCACAGCCTTGCCGCCATTGACCAGGGCCGCGAGGTCGATCAGGTCGCCGGGGCCGACCTCCGACCAGTCCTTGTGGATTTCGCCGAACACCCGAAGCCGGGCGACGCCGCCGTCGGGGAATATGTTCAGGCGCAGGTGGCTCCAGACCG
>JBPCWF010000297.1:0-6807 GCA_051009775.1 Hyphomicrobiales bacterium
TCGGGCCGACGCCGCCACGGTCCATCCGCTGGCAATAGATGATCACCATCGTGAACAGGACGCCGTCGGCAATGGCGAGCAGGACGCCGGCAGTGGCAACGCCGGCGCCGCCGCGCACGAAGCCCGAACAGCCGGCGATCGTTGCGACCGACAGGTAGAGGATACCGCCGAACACTGTGAGAGTTCCAACAGCCTCCATCCGGTTGCGCATGGGATCGCCTTCGGGAATGCCGAACCGGTAGGCCAGATAGGCGGTGATCGGCATGGCGCCCGCGGCAATGGTGTAATCGGCGGCGGGCTCGATCAATTGCACCGACAGGAGATATGAGGCCCAGGCCAGGGTGGCCGTGACATTGGCCGCAATAAGCGGAGCGGGGTTGGCGAAGGCGGCCTTCAACTGCTCCGGCGTCCTGAACGCGGCCCATCCGACAAAAGTCACAGTGGTAATGCCGAATACGATGAAGCCGAACAGAAATGAACTCATGCGCTGAAAGATGCCGCCGAAGAACACGTATTGGACCGCTTCCAGCGTGACGAACGCCAGCGCCCATATCACGCCTGTCAGGGCGCGGCTCACACAGTGTCCACTGTTGTTCGGCTGGCAGGTGCAATGTTGAGATGCTGTGTGATGGCGGGCCTTTGCGGACAATTTCGTAGCGGGCAGGCGGCGAGCCTCGCTTGTTTCGCAATGGATGTACAGACCGGTTCGGCCGGAGAGCAAGCAGGTGAAGTTCCATCCGAACGGTCGATTTGACACCGTTCAAGAGCAAGTTAGGATGCAACCGGAATCATGAAGAGGGTTCGGTACAGTGGCAGACAAAACCCAACCCGCGCCCGGCAGCTGCCTATGCGGCGCGGTGCGCTATGAAGTACGCGGTCCCTTAGCCGACGTGCATGTGTGCCATTGCGGTCAGTGCCGCCGGCAGAGCGGGCATTGCGTTGCGGGAACCGGCGCGAAGCGCGCCGACTTCGTGCTGGTCGAAGAGCGCGGCCTCACGTGGTACCGGTCGTCGGACTGGGCCCGCCGGGGCTTCTGCGCCGAGTGCGGCTCGGCCTTGTTCTGGGACGACGACGGCGAGGAAATCAGCATCAGTGCCGGCAGCCTGGATCAGCCGACCGGCCTCAAGGTGACCAAGCACATATATGTCGACGAGAAGGGCGACTACTACGAGATCGCCGATGACCTTCCGAAGTTCGAAGGCCACGACACACCGGTAGCGTCCGATTAGATCGTGCTTCAGGTTCAAACGCACCGGCTGGCCGTTCGCGCCTCTCAGGTCTGCTGCGCGGTACGAGGCTTGAGCCATCGACCCCAAAAACTCTTTGTCGTGAATTGGTAAGAGGGGCGTCAACTGGCATGGTAAAGTCGGAGTATGGCTGTGCTCCATATTGTGGAAACAAAGATCGCAGGAACCGCGCAGGGCCGTATCCCTGAGGCCCATGTGCCGGCTGGCGGCGACCAATTAACAACGGTGTCTAATCTATATGGTCCATGCCGAACTGGATCTGACAAACGAACTGGCCGAACGCGCGGTTGATCTGTGCGCCGCGGCGGTTCAGGCCGGGGCGCATGCGCCCGGGCGTCACGAAGCAATATTCTCCGAACTGGATGTCATTCTGGATCAGGCCGATGCCGATCTGGTACGGCTGATCTTGTGCAACGGACGCTACCGCGCCATGCGCCAGGCGGTCCATCAGCTGCGTTCAGCCTACGAGTACGAACGCGAGTACCTGCTCGCGCAGGACATCATCGAGGCCGACAGCGCATCTCCGGCATCGGCGTTCCGCAGTGCGGACTGGTACGAGCAGGCCACGGACTTCGAAATGACAGCGCTGGCACTGTACCGGCTGAAGCGCATGCTGTTCGTCGGCGCGGGGCCGTTCCCGACCTCACCGTTTTCCTACATGCGTGCCGACCCGGGTATCTCGGTCACCTGTCTCGACCGCAGCGACAGCGCCGGCGATACGGCCGCGGCAGTCTCGAAGATCTTCGGTTTCGAAGATCTGAGGTTCATTGCATCGGACGTGCTCGAATTCACCGGCTTCGCCGAGTTCGACTGTGTCATTATCGGCCTTGTGGTCGGTATTTCCGATGCCGAGAAGTCCCGGATTGCCGGACATCTCAGGCAATGGGTGCCGCCGAAGACGCTGCTTGCCTTCCGCACCGCCGTCGGGTCCGGTGCCGTTATCTACCCCGCCGCCGACCTGTCCGCGTTCGACGACACCGGCTACCGGGTGCTGCCGGATCCGCCACACAAGAGCTTCACCCTGGCCATCGTCAATTCCGCGCGGCGGCCGTCATGAGCGACACCGTCGCGCCGATCAGGGAACTGTGCGGAGCGCTCGTGTTCTACGCGAACCGGCTGGGCCGGCTGCGACGGCGCGTCGAACCGGTGCGGGCCGATGTCACCGGTGCAACTTATCTGAGCGCCGATTGCGAGTATGCCACGACCTCTCCGTGGTACCGGGTGATCGAGCCGATCTATGCGGAACTTGACACCTTTGTGCGGCGCGGCGACGCGGCACAATGCGCCGAAGTGTTTGCGGACTCATGGATCCTGGCCAACGAGCCCAAACTGCATCGCATGCGCGCCTGCTACGAGTTCGACAAGGAATTCGACGAGGCACGCGCCATCCTGGACGGCGACGATCCCGCCGCGACGCTCTCGCTCATGGTTTCCGAACAGGCCTATTGGGCCATGGCGCCGGCGGTGCGCGATGTGCTGATGGGCATGCGCCACGTTGCGGTCGCAGGATCCGGTCCGTTGCCGCTGACCGCGCTTGCCATCGCTGCCGGGACCGGTGCGCGCGTCACCTGCATCGAACGCGACGGCGCTGCCTGCCGACTCGCGCGCCGGCTGATCGAGATCTCCGGTCATGCCGGTATGGTGGATGCCGTGGAGACGGCGATTGCCGATACCGGTCTCCTCACCACCTGCGACGCGGTCGTCGGTGCAGTGCTGCTCGGGGTGAGCCACGACGCTGCTCCGACCATGCCGAAACGCGAGATCATCGATCAGGTTCTGTCGCGGGCGAAACCTGGCGCCCTTCTGGTCATGCGTGACCCGTATCGGCTCGGACGTCTGTTCTATCCGCCTGCGGATGTTGCCGCATCGCCCGGGCTGGAGGTCGAACGCATCGACCCCGAAACCGGCCCCGACCAGCCCTATATGTCATCCTTCCTGTTTGTCCGCCGCACCGAGCCGGTTGAAGCACATGCACGTTCAAGCGCCGTTTGAATATGTTCGCGACTACTACGAACGTGTTCAGGTAAAGAACGCGCGATATCCGGACGTCGCGGCGTTCTGGCTGGATGCGCTGGGGCAGATCGACGGTTTGAGCGTGCTGAATGTCGGTTGCGGGCCGATGTTCTATGACAACATGAGCCATTTTGCGCGGGCGCCGGAGCGCTATGTCGGGCTCGATTTCAACATGAGCTCATTCGATTTCCTGCGCCGCTCCGACCATCCGCATCTCCTGGAGATGAAAGCTCGCGCCGAGGCGGCCGGGACCGAGACCGAGTTTGTTTGCGCCGATATATTCGAATGCGCCGACCGGTTCGACGGACAGTTTGACAGCGTGCTCGGGGTCGGGTTCTTCGCCACGTTCCATGGCGCGGCATTCGACCGGCTGCTGGCGCTGATGTGCCGGGCGCTCAAACCGCAAGGCCAACTCCTCAAGATCACCTGGCATGGACCGCACCGGTCCCGGGATGAGACCCGCGACAAGCTCAGATACGGCTATGACAGCCCGCAGGAACCGGGGCCTGAAGAACTGGTCGCCGGGTTCGAAAGAGCAGGCTTTGCACTCCGGAAACAGTCGATCCTCAATTGCGAGCCTGACACCATCGGCTGGGACGCCATTCAGGTTTGCCTGTTCCAGAACCGTGAAGAGGGAAGTGGGGCATGACCACGTCGGAATACGAACTTGTCAGGGAGACGCCCAGCGTCGAGGACTATCTGCGTGTCCGCAAGGCGGCCGGGCTGGGCGCGAAGTCGCTCGAAGGCGCCAGGAGGGGACTGCCGAACACGATGTTTGCCGCTCAGGCGCTCTATCAAGGCGAAGTGGTCGCCTTCTGCCGTCTGATCGGCGATGGCGGGCTGTTCTACATGGTCACGGACGGCGTCGTTGTGCCTGAACACCAGGGACGCGGGCTTGGCCGTCTGGTGCTTGGAGAATGTGCGGAATACTTCAAGAAAACAGCGCCGCCCGGCGCCTATCTCATGGGCATGTCCGTATCGCCCGAATTCGTCAAGAAGGTTGGATTTGATACCGTCTCCCCGTCCGAAACCGGCGTGTTCATCTGGCTGCCGGCGACCCGGGGGGAGTGACGGGGCTCGTTTGCGCCGGTGGCAGAGGACGGCGCGGGATACAGAACGGATTGCCGAAATGCCGAACGAGGAAAAGCTGCCGAAGGACGGCCAGTCGCGCGTCGGCTGGGCGTACGAGGTGGCCGACGATCTGAAGCGGACGGAGGCGCGTTTCGACGCCTGGGCCGAATGCTATGACGACGATGTTTCGAGCCTACTCGACTGGCGGGCTCCAGCCGAGGCCGCGAAGGCAACGCAGAGGCACGTTCCGCATTCGGCGCGCATCCTCGATGCCGGCGCCGGCACCGGACTGGTTGGCCAGATCCTCTTCGCTCACGGCTATGACAATATCGTCGCCACCGACATTTCCCGGGCCATGCTCGACATCGCCGAGGCGAAGGGTGTCTATCGAGCCCTCCACAAGGCCAATCTGATGGAGCCGCTCGGCTTTGCCGACTGCAGTTTCGATGCCGTGCTGAGCATCGGTACGAGCGGCTATGTAAGCGGCCCGGTCATTGCCGAGTTCGCGCGCATCACGGCTCCGGGCGGGCATATTGTCTATACGGTCAGCGACACACGATATGTCGAAGGCCGGTTCGAAGCCGAAGTCGATGCGCTGAGCAGAGCCGGGTTGGTCAGTGTTGTCGAAACCGGACCGGAGTTCGCCGCCATTCCGCGCGCCGACGCCGATCACATGGCCCGTGTGCACGTCCTGCAAAAGGGTCCGGCCTGAAGGCGAGGCACGGCGCCGGCGGGGCGCTCAGTCGACCCAGTGCAGCACGTCGCGAATGATTGACCAGCGGGGTTTCTTGTCCTTGAGGCCCGCTCCCAGGATCCAGTGATCGTGAGCGAGCTTGATCAATCCATGCTCCTTGTTGAGGGTGAGCCATGTGTTGATGAAGTTCGCGAGGCGCGGCGCGTCCGGTGGCAACAGAAAGGCCATAGGCGCTTCCATGTGCATGCCGCGTGGTATCGTGACCGAATAATCCGGATAGCTCAATGTCCAGGCAAACGCCGTCCGTGCACCAAACAGAAGCGCGTCCATCTCCGGAAACTTTCCTTCGAGGAAGCCTCTTGGCGAGTCGATCGGAACAAAATTCGCATCTGGCAGGACGTGATTGATAATGGGCAGGCGATAGCGCCGCGGAACCGCCACTGTCAGGGGTTTCATTTTACGGATGTCATCGACATCGGCAAACTCAGTCCGGCGGTGATCGCGTACGACAAACCCGATCGCTTCATCGAAGTAGGAGTTCGAGAAGGCTGCGCGCACGGCGCGCTCCGTGGTTATGGCGATCCCTCCTGTTATAAGGTCGAGCCGGCCGCCGAGGATGGAGCTCCCGGTTTCTTCCGCACCGATTTCGATGAACTCGATCGTGACACCCAGATCGCGCGCAAGCGCGTGGACCAGCTCAACATCGAAACCGACGATCTCACCGCTGCCGTTTACAAAGGAATAGGGCAGCGCGTGTTTGCGGTATCCGACCCTCAACGTGCCGCGCTCGCGGATCAGCTCAATCCGCGGGCGGCCCGCCTCCTCGGCGGACAGGGGCGCTGGAAGTTCGACCGATTTCACGGCCACTGGCGCCATCATCAGCGTCGCCGTCCTGTAGCGGTTCTCGCCTTCGAACGGCACCGCGGAAACCCCGCCCAGCACGTATCCGAAAACTGCCAGCGTGATGACAGACGCTGCCACGCTGATCGAAGTGGCGAGCATCATTCTGCGGCGATTGAACTTGCCGGCGATCGAGAACGCGACCAGCAGACACAGCACCATGCCGAACATGACGCCGAGGGCGGTTGAAAACCGGGTCGTGAACACGCCGGCGAGGATGTAGAGCTGAAAAAGATCCACGGGCAGTTGGAAGAGATCGAGCAGCATTGGTCCGGCGACGATCATGCCGGCGACTGAATACAGGCCGCCGGCGGCAACAAAGGTGAAGTTCTGAGCGCCCTCCAGGGGCGCTCCGACGAACCAGGCGGCAAAAAGGATGAAACTCAGATTGAGCAGAGCGCCGGCGTTGGGCAGGCTGTATGCCGCGGGTATGAGCACGTCCACCGATCCGTTGGTTTCATTGCCCGCCAGTTCGTGCTCTTCCACAAGCTCCTTGCACGCCTGAATCATCAGGGGCAGCACAACCAGGGTCGAGTTGGTCGCGAATGCGGTCAGGGCGGCGACTTGTGTCGAGCGGATGACCGTCCAGTAGTTGATCGGTGTGGCCGCAGACAGAATCACCGGCAGAACGGCAAAGTACATGAGGGCCCAGGCCAGACCGAGTGTCAGGAAATAGATCTTGAGCCGGCCGAACTGTTCAATTTCGATGGAACCGGAAGCTTCGGCGGCGATCGCGAATATGCCCAAGGGGGCGAGTTTCACGATATACGACGCCACCTTCGTTATCGCCGCAAGCAGATTGTCCAATATGCCGATAACGTTGTCTTTCCGCTCCACCTGCATTACGGCGACGCCCAGAATCACACAGAAAAAGACGACTGC
>JBPCWF010000298.1:0-3410 GCA_051009775.1 Hyphomicrobiales bacterium
CCATCAGAATCTGACCCAGTCGGGCATTCACAACATCCAGAATGCCAAGCTTGACGAGCTTGCCGCCGACAAGGTGTGGACGTCGTGCACCATCATCCTGCCGCTGCGCTCGCGCGGCCATTCCGGCTCGCCGGTGCGCCCGGTGGCGATCGGCGCGCCCGATCAATAGGACGGAACAGAAAAAGGTCCCCCGCCACCGAAGCAGCGGGGGACCACACCGAAACCTCAGAGATCGCAGCGCGGGTTACCGGGTTGCGGCAACCCACTCGGCTTCGGACAGCAGGCCGTCGCCGTCCGTGTCCGCGGCCTTGAACTGCGCTTGCGTCACGTTCGGCATGGCGGTGTTCACCTCGGCCATGGTGAGCGTGCCGCTGGCATCTGCATCGACTTTCTTGAAGTCCGTGTCCGCGGCAAAGGCGGCCGTGGCAAGAACCATCGCGCCGAGCGCGGTCGCAATCGAAATCGTCCTCATTGGATTGTCCTCCAAATTGAGTGTGATCGATCAGGCGGCGCGGGGAGCACACCGCCTCAAAACCGAACTATCCGGTTTCGGGGCGATAGATGGTGGCCCATTGCGGCGCCAAAATGCAGACCGGACGGTCATCGCATGATCGTTTCTGGGTTGTTTGGCGGCCCCCTCTTGCCGCGCGCGGGGCGGATTCATGGCCACAACTTGCCCGTGGGCCGCAAGGCGCCCGTGCAGCGCGGGCTCCGCCACCCGTTTCATCCAGTGGAAGGATTTTTCGCCGGGCTTGCGCCGGTCCAGTTTCTGTCACATTTGTGCGGGAGTTCAGGCCCGTCTCACCACCCATGCCGGAGAATGCCGTTGCCCAGATTGCTTATCCTCGCCGTCCTTTTGCTGCTGCCGTCTGCCATACCCTGCGTTTTCAGTTCGAGCGCGGCCGCGGAATCCTATCAGGACTTTGCCTTGCGCCTGGTCCGCAAGCCGCCGAAAGGGGCACGGTTCAGACCCGATCTGGAGTCCTATCTCGATAAGCTTGCGACAACGGCCAGACGTAAAAAGGGCCGCCGCGGCGTTGCCTCCAACGGATTGCTTTTGCCGGCCGCCCGCGCCCAGGCCGTCGAGATGCTCACCGGTGACTTCGTCGGCCACCGCTCAAAGAGCGGCTACCGCTTCGGCGCCCGGTTCGAGGCCTTCGCCGGCGAGGAACGCGGCCGCCACGGCGAAAACGCGGCGCGCGACCGCCAGCCCGGACCGGTCGACAGGACCAAGGCGCGCAGGCTGTTCCAGCAATGGCTCGACAGCACCGGTCACCGCCGCAACCTGATGCATCGCGACTACAAGTATGTTTCGACCGGCGTGATCGAGCGCGGCAATCACCTTTACGCGGTTCAGATCTACTGGGAGAGGTAGAGCATCGTTCCCCTCACCCCCGGTGGTGCAGGATCCGTCCGATCGTATTGAGCAGGAGCTGCGCGGCAAGGATGGCCGTCGTGCCGGTATGGTCGTAGTCGGGCGCCACCTCGACCAGGTCGAGGCCGACGATCTCGCCGCGCCGGGCCAACCCGTCGAGCAGTTCCAGGCCCTCGTAATAGGTGAACCCGCCGTGGCTCGGCGTCCCGGTGCCCGGCGCGATCGAGGGATCGAAACCGTCGATGTCGATGGTGACGTAGTAGCGCACGCCCGCGGGGATCCGCTCCAGGACGCCTTCGACCCCGAGCTTGCGGAACTGGCGCACCGACAGGATGTCCGAGCCCATCTCCCGCGCCGCCTCGTAGCCGTCGCGCGCGGTCGAGGAGACATTGCGGATGCCAATCTGGCTGAGCCCCGTGACGTAGTCCTTCTCCGCCGCGCGGCGCATCGGGTTGCCGTGGCCGTAGCGCACCCCGTGACGCTCGTCGACGAAATCGAGATGGGCGTCGATCTGCACCAGATGCACAGGCTCCTGGCCGTCGAACGCATTGACGCAGGGGATGTTGACGGAATGGTCGCCGCCGATCACCACCGGGACCGCGCCGGCGTCCAGAATCCTGCGCACCCCGAGCTCGATGTTGGCGTGGCTCTTTTCCGTGTCGGTATGGACGATGTCCGCGTCGCCGATATCGACGATCCGGCCGGCCTCGGCGGTCAGGTAGGTTATGTCGTCTTCATGGTCGTACGCGCCGGCATGGCCGAACGAAAACAGGGTCGAGGCCTCACGCACCGAACGCGGCCCGAAACGCGCCCCCGCCCGCCACTGGGTACCGAAATCGAACGGCGCGCCGAGAACGGCGACGTCGGCGTCGAGCCGGTCCCAGTCGAGTTCGGCCGGGTATTTGCCGAATGTGCACAACCCGACAAACGGCAGATCCAGCCGCCCGCCCTCATATCCGTGTCCGGCCATAATTGTCGCCCTCCCTGATCACATGTCCGGCCTAGGCTCGGCCAATCGGGTGCGGTGGGTCAAGCGCCGATGTTCGGGCGCGCGCGGTCATGTCACCCGCCAGGCCTGGGTCCGCCGTTCCAGCCCGCGCGACGCGGCGGTGTGCAGCAGCCGGGCGATCACATTGGTATAGAAGATCATCATGCCCATGGCCGCCGCCGGCGCGACATCGCCGGCATCGTCCATATTGAGCACCGCGACCGATGCCAGCGTGGTGTCCGGCGAATAGAGGAACACGACGGCCGACACCGTGGTCATGGCGTTGACGAACAGATAGATCGAGATGTCCATAATCGCCGGCAGGCAGACCGGTACGGTGACCCGCGCGAACAGCTTGTGAAACGGCTGCTTGAGCGAGGATGAGACCGACTCGAACTCCCGGTCCATCTGCTTGAGCGCGGTGACCGCGGTCAGGTGCGACACCGAGTAGAAATGCGTCACCGTGCACACCACCAGGATCGCCATGGTGCCGTAGACGAAGCGCAGCGGATTGTCCGGATCGTTGAAGAAGAAGATATAGGCGAGGCCGAGCACCATGCCGGGCACCGCCATGGGCAGCATGGCAAGCAGCTGGAAGGCACTGCGCCCGGCATAGAAGCCCGACGACTTCTCGACCATATAGGCGCCGGTGAACACGACGAAAGTGCCGAACACCGCGGTCGCCAGCGCCATGCGGATCGAGTTGCCGTAAGATTCCCAGCCGCCGCCGTCCATGACGTCGAAATTATAGTTGGTCAGACTGAAGCTCAGATCGTAGGGCCAGAACTTGATCACGGCCGCATATTGGCAGACGCCAAGCAGACCGACGATGAACAGGCCGATCACCGCGCAATAGGCCAGGCACAGATGATCGAAACGGCGGCTGGGCCTGGCCTCATAGGGCACGGAGCGCGCCGACAGCAGGGCCACCTGCCGGCGCTGCACCGCCCTGTCGACGACGAAAGCGATCAGCGCCGGAAACAGCAGCACGACCGACACCACCGCGCCCATCTCGAAGTTCTGCTGGCCGATCACCTGCTTGTAGAT